>JACCZX010000089.1 GCA_013695705.1 Burkholderiaceae bacterium
GAGCACTTCCACGTTGAGAGTGGAGGTGCCGGTGCGCAACACTTCTACGATGGGACTTTGCGCGTGCGGCAGCAAAGTGCCATCCGGCAGCCACAGCTTCACCGAGCCACAGTGCCGCTCCACCTGGCACACTGGCTCTCTGCCCCAAAGATCTACCGCGTGGCGGTTGTAATGCTGGATCACCGCATCCCGGTCGCAGACAAATACCGCCATCGGCGCAGAGGCGAGGAGGGCGCGATAGCGCTCTTCGCTTTCGTGCAGAGACTCTTCCGCCCGCTTGCTCGCGGTGAGCTCCGCTTCGTACGTGTTCGAACGCTGGTGCGCCATTAAACGCGATCAATCTATCTTGGGGATCTGCCGCTGATGTTACGCGTGCAAATCGCCCAGGCGCAAATGTCAGCGAGCAGCAAGCCCCGCCAACAACTTCTGCAACGCGGAGAAATCAGCCGGCTTGATCAGATGGCCGTCGAAGCCGGCCTCACCGGATCTGAGCCGGTCTTCGTCTTGCCCCCAGCCGGTCAGCGCGATCAGCACCGTCGACTTGCCCCATGGCTGCGCGCGAATCTGACGCGCGACTTCGAAGCCGTTAAGACTCGGCAATCCGATGTCGAGCAACGCGACATCCGGCCTGAATGCAGCGGCGGCCAAAAGTGCTTCCATCCCGTCATACGCCGTATGCGTCTCGTGGCCCGCCAGTTTCAGTAGCGTCGCCAGACTGCTCGCTGCATCCTGATTGTCGTCGACGACCAGTATCCGGCGCGGCAGCGTCGTGCTCCTCGACGCGGCAGCCGCCGCCCGCGGCGCCATCCGCTGTTCGACGAAGACCGGCAACCGCACCGTGAATTCGCTTCCCTTGCCGGTGCCAGCACTGCGCGCCTCGACGGTGCCGCCGTGCATCTCGACCAGATTTTTGACCAGCGTCAGACCCATTCCCAAACCGCTGGCCGACCGTTCGAGCGAAGTGTCGGTCTGCATGAACATGTCGAAGACGCGAGGCAAATGTTCGGCTGCGATTCCAATGCCGTTGTCGCGCACCTGGATCACGGCGTGTTCACCCTCCTGCTCGACAGACAGTGAAATGAATCCGCTCTTCTGGGTGAACTTGCAGGCGTTGTTTAGCAGGTTTGCGATGATTTGCGCCAACCGCGTCGGATCGGCGTTGACATACAACGGCTCCCACGGTGAAGCGACATTCACGTCGTGGTCCAGGCACTGGACCTGCGCTTCGGCGGCTTCAACCACCTGATTCACGAGCGCGGGCAGATCGACGCGCTCCCGATGCAGCTCGATCTTGCCGCGCGTGATGCGATTGATCTCCTGCAAATCGTCCACCAGCCGGGTCATCTGACCGACCTGGCGCTCCATCACCTTGGCGGCCGCACGCACGGCGTCCGCGTCGTGCGCCTGCAGCTGCAAGATCTGCAGACAATTGCGCATCGGCGCCAAAGGGTTGCGCAATTCATGCCCCAGCATTGCCAGGAACTCATTCTTGCTGCGGTCCGATTCGGACATCTCGGCGGTCAGCTGTCGCAACTGCGGACCGCTTCTGCTCAGCTCACCGGTACGCTGCTGCTCGCGCTGTTCGAACGCTTGCTGATCCCGCTTGCGCTGCAGGGCGTGACAAATCGAGCGGTCGAGCGTGGCAACATCGAGCCGGCCCTTGTCAAGGTAGTCGACCGCGCCTGCCTGCAAGGCATCGACGTCGAGAGCGTGCTCGCCCTGGCCGGCCAGCAGGATCGCCGGTTCCTTCGAGCTCTTCGCTACCGCCTCACGCAACAGCTCGAGTCCGTCGCCCCCGCCAGTGCGGTAGTCGAGCAGATACACATCGTGTTCATTGCGCTCGATCGACTTCAGCGCCGAATGGTAATCGGGCACCCAGTCCATCTCATAGCGCCGAGTGTCCATTCCGGCGAATAATTCCCGCGTCAGCAGGTAATCGTCGCGATCATCGTCGACCAGCAGCACCCGTACCCGTTGTTCCGTTTGTAGCTCGCTCATCAGCGTGTAGGAATTTCAAAGGACTTCGACGCGAACTACCGTATCAGACAAGACAACGAGCCAAAGCCCGGAGACGGCGGGGTATCCAGCGCCGATCCGACGCTTCGCTCGGCTGACAGCAGTCGCTGACAACCGCGCTCCCTGCTGCGACGAGTACCGCGACAACATTTGACAAACTCCCATGGTTGAACGCGGAGGCGCGATCAGCATGGACCGGCAGCGGTCAGGTTCTTATCGCGCGGAATCAAGCAAACGTGATCGGCTCGACGCGCTGTATGTCTTGATCTCGCACACCGGAGGCCCGGTAGCGCGCGACAGACTCAACTAAATACCGCATGGGACCAATAGAATGCCCATTTTTGCCCGGACCGGCGGTCACTACATCAACACGATGTCGTACTGCTCCTGCGAGTACACCGTCTCGACCTGCATCGACACCGGTTTGCCGACAAAGTCCGACAGCATTGCCAGCGATTGCGATTCGTCTTCGAGGAACAGATCGATTACCTGCTGCGACGCCAGGATGCGAAATTCGCGCGTCTCGTCGAACAGGCGTGATTCGCGCAGGATTTCGCGCAGTATCTCGAAGCACATCGTGCGCGCCGTTTTTACCTGGCCGCGTGCCTGGCACATTGGACACGGCTCGCACAAAATGTGGGCCAGCGATTCGCGCGTGCGCTTGCGCGTCATTTCGACCAGGCCGAGCTGCGTGAATCCGCTCAATGTCATCCGCGTGCGGTCGCGCGCCAGCGCTTTCTTGAACTCTGTCAGCACAGCTTCCTGATGCTCGGCGTTGATCATGTCGATGAAGTCGACAATGATGATTCCGCCAAGATTGCGCAGTCTGAGCTGGCGCGCAATTGCCTGTGCTGCTTCCAGGTTGGTCTTGTAGATCGTATCGTCGAAGCTGCGTGTGCCGACGAAACCGCCGGTGTTTACATCAACCGTTGTCATCGCCTCGGTCTGATCGATGATCAGGTATCCGCCCGATTTGAGCTCGACTCTGCGTGCCAGTGCTTTTTCGATTTCCGTATCAATCGAATGCAGGTCGAACAGCGGGCGCTCGCCCGTGTAATGAAGAAGCTTGTGCTCAACGCGCGGCACGAACTGCATGGTGAACTGTTGCAGTTTCTGAAAGTTCTCGCGCGAATCGACATGAACCGAGGTGGTTGCCTCCGTCGTTACATCACGCAAAATGCGCTGCGCCAGCCATAGTTCCTGATACAGGACCGCCGGAGCAATGCACTCTGCGCGCCGTTCCTGGATACGGGCCCACAGCACGCGCAGATACTCGAGATCATTGGCAAGATCGATTTCGGTTGCGTCTTCCGCACTGGTGCGAATGATGTAACCGCCGCGCTCGTCGGGCGGGACCAAGCGTTGCAGAGTCTCTCGCAATTGCGTGCGCTCTTGTTCGTTTTCGATCCGCTGCGAGATTCCAATGTGCGGATCCTGCGGTAGATACACCAGCATGCGCCCCGCGATACTGACCTGCGTCGATAACCGTGCGCCCTTGCTGCCGATCGGATCCTTGACGACCTGCACCAGAATCGTTTCGCCTTCGTGAATCAAGCGCTCAATGGGTTGCGGCCTTCGCTCTTCAGGCAGCGGTTTTTCCTGCGTCGGCTGCCGGTGCTCCCAGATGTCGGCGACGTGCAGGAACGCTGCGCGGTCGAGTCCGATGTCGACGAATGCGGATTGCATCCCGGGCAACACGCGGGCGACTTTTCCAAGATAGATATTGCCGACGATGCCGCGCGAAGCGCTGCGTTCGATGTGCAGCTCCTGCACAACGCCCGCGAGCAGCACCGCAACGCGCGTTTCCTGAGGAGTGATGTTTATTAGAATATCTTCCATCAGTGACAGCGCACGATGCAGTGCAAATATGGTAGCGCAGCGGCGCGCTCCGCCGGTTTATCGAATTGTTAACGTAGCTCTTGAAAGACCGCACGCCGCGGGGTTATGCTGAGATGCATTTTCAATGCACCGTGGCTGGAATGTTGTTTCGAGCCGCAAACTTAACGATATTTATCAGGAGATAACCATGAAGACTTTCACCGCAACGTTGTTGGGGGCCTGTATGGCTCTCGCGGTCGGAGCTGTCGCAGCTCAGGATTCGATGAAGAAGGGCGACTCGATGTCCAAGGATGGCATGGCCAAGAAGGAGATGGCCATGAGCATGCAGGAGTGCAAGGATCACATGGCGATGGCGAAGAAAGACGGAATGAAAAAGGACGCCGCGATGATGAAGAAAGACACCATGTGCGCCGACATGATGAACAAAGACAAGATGACGAAAAAAGGCGGGTGAGCTGGAAGGTCAACCCGCATTATGAAGAGGGCGGCGCAGTAGCGGGTCGCCCTCAGCAAATCACAATACCTTGAGCCCCGCCAGCGCCAGCAGGCGCGCGGTCTCGAACAGCGGCAGTCCCATCACGCCCGAATAACTGCCCTCGATACGCTCGATGAAAACGGCGGCGAGCCCCTGTAC
>JACCZX010000090.1 GCA_013695705.1 Burkholderiaceae bacterium
TGGAATCTTGTGTTCATGCAGTTCGACCGTGATGCAGCGGGTGCGCTGACGCCGCTGCCGCGTCCGTGCGTGGATACCGGCATGGGGCTCGAGCGGTTGGCTGCAGTGCTGCAGCACGTTCATTCGAATTACGACATCGATCTGTTTCAGCAATTGATAAAAGCCGCGGCGCGCGAAACCGGAACGAAAGACTTCAGCAGTAATTCGTTGAAAGTGATCGCCGATCACATTCGCGCGTGCTCGTTTCTGGTGGCCGACGGCGTCATCCCGGGCAACGAAGGGCGCGGCTATGTGCTGCGCCGGATTATTCGGCGCGCGCTGCGCCACGGTTACAAGCTAGGTAAGACCGAGCCGTTTTTTTACAACATCGTAAAAGACGTGGTGGCCGAGATGGGCGCCGCGTATCCCGAGTTGACCGAGCAGCGAGCGCGGATCGAATCGGTGCTGCAACAGGAAGAAGAGCGGTTCGGAGAGACGCTTGAAAACGGCATGAAGATACTGGACGCGTCGCTGGGCCAGATGAAGTCGGGCGACGCACCGATGCTCGACGGCGAAACTGTATTCCTGCTCTACGACACCTACGGCTTTCCGGTCGATCTGACCGGCGATATTTGCCGTGAGCGCGGCGTGGCGATCGATCATGCCGGCTTTGGCGAGGCGATGGAGCGGCAACGCGGCCAGGCCCGCGCGGCAGCGCGCTTCAAGGTGAGCAGCGGTTTCGAGTATGCCGGCGACAAGACGCGTTTTACCGGCTATTCATCGCTGGTAGAAGATGCCAAGGTCATCGCGGTCTATCAGGAAGGCTCACCGGTACAGCGGCTCGAAGCCGGTGCTGAGGGCATAGTCGTGCTCAACACGACGCCGTTTTATTCGGAGTCTGGCGGACAGGTCGGTGATAAAGGCGTGCTCGAGTCGATCAACGATCGCACCGTCGCTCGTTTCGCCGTCAGCGATACGCAGAAGATTCAGGCCGATGTTTTCGGACATCACGGAACGGTGGAGTCCGGCAGCTTGGGCGTCGGTGACATCGTGCAGGCGAAAGTCGACGCCGCGGCGCGCGAGCGCACGCGCAACAATCATTCGGCCACGCACCTGATGCACGCCGCACTGCGTGGCGTTCTGGGCAAGCATGTTCAGCAGCGAGGCTCGCTGGTGGACAGCGAGCGCACTCGCTTCGATTTTTCACACGACAAAGCGCTGAGCCCGGAGGAGATTCACAAGGTCGAGGACATGGTCAACACCGCGATCCGCTCGAACGCGCAGGTCGCGGCCAACGTGATGAAGTACGACGACGCGATCAAGGCCGGCGCGTTGGCGTTTTTCGGCGACAAGTACGGCGACGAAGTGCGTGTGCTGCAAATGGGCGATCATTCAACTGAGCTGTGCGGCGGCACGCACGTGGCGCGCACCGGTGACATCGGGTTTTTCAAGATCATTGCGGAAAGCGGGGTCGCCGCAGGTGTGCGCCGGGTCGAAGCTGTCACCGGGCGCGGTGCGGTCGACTACGTGCAGGCGCTTGACCGCGATCTGCAACACGCAGCGTTCCTGTTGAAAGCGCCGGCGTCGGAAGTTGCGCAGAAGATCAAGCAAATTCAAGATAACGTGAAGTCGCTCGAGCGCGAACTGGTGCGCTTGAAAAGCAAGCTTGCGGCATCCCAAGGTGACGACCTTGCGTCGCAGGCAGTCGACGTCAACGGCGTCAAGGTGCTGGCAGCGTCGCTCGAGGGGGCTGATGCCAAGTCACTGCGCGATACGATGGATCAGCTGAAGTCGAAACTGAAAAGCGCGGTGATCGTGCTCGCTGCGATCGAGGGCGGCCGCGTTCAACTGGCGGCGGGTGTGACCGCCGACACCGTCGGCAAGGTGAAGGCGGGTGAATTGGTCAACTTCGTGGCACAGCAGGTGGGCGGCAAAGGCGGCGGCCGCGCCGACATGGCGATGGCCGGCGGCAGCGATCCGAACAACCTATCAAGCGCACTGGCAAGCGTGCAGTCGTGGGCGCAGCAGCGCCTGTGAGGGCCTGTTAGCGTCATGAACGTTTCGCGCTCACGTTCATGACGCTAACAGGCCCTGAGTACCGGCGCGCGTCGCCCGACGACGCGGCGGCGCTGGCGCGCTTGATGAGCGACCCGGAAGTGTTTTCCGGCTTGATGCAGATGCCATATCCGGGAGTCGAGGCCTGGCGCAAGCGGCTTGAAAAACAGATTGAGCAACAGGACGGGTTACATCTGCTGGCGATAGAGCAGCAGCAGGTAATTGCGAGCGGCGGAATTCATGGTGCGGGCGGATCGGTGCGTCGCCGGCACGTTGCGGGGCTTGGAATTTGTATTGCGCGCGAGCGGCAAGGACAGGGCATCGGCTCTGAAATGATGAAGCGTCTGCTCGACTGGTGCGACAACTGGGCTGGATATCTGCGGATCGAGCTCAACGTGTACGCCGACAATGAACGCGCGATCGCGCTGTATCGCCGGTTTGGTTTTGAAATGGAGGGTACGCATCGCGCGCACGCGCTACGCAACGGTGTTTACGTTGACACGCATGCGATGGCGCGCTTCCATCCGAATCCGCCGCAGGTGCCACGTTAGAAATTGCTGACTTACAGAACGGAGTGTCGATGCGACTTCTTTTGATGGTTTCTCTCGTCGTTTCGCTGTCGGGCTGTGCGGTCGTTGCTGTCACCGCTGCAGTCGGCTCTGCCGCCATCGCGGTGGGATCCGCGGCGGTGTCGGTGACAACCACTGCTGCCGGCGTGGCGACCGACGCCGTGGTCGGCACCGCCAAGGTGATCGGTAGCGCGGTTACACCGGGTGATGACAAGCCGTCGGCGAGATAGAGGAATCCATGCTCGTGACCAATCTTGAACTCGTGCCGGGCCGGCGCATTGTTGCGCACTACGGCATCGTGCAAGGCAGCACTGTGCGCGCCAAACATGTAGGCAAGGACATTTTTGCCGGACTCAAGAACATCGTCGGCGGCGAATTGAAGGGCTACACCGAACTGATGCAGGAAGCACGCGAGGAAGCAATTGAGCGCATGATCGCCGAGGCCCAGTCGATGGGGGCAAACGCGGTCTTGAACGTGCGTTTTGCCACCACGTCGATTGCTGCCGGCGCAGCTGAAATCCTCGCGTATGGAACCGCCGTGCAACTCGACGGCAATTAATCAATGCTCGACCTGATCGAGCTTGGACTGTTCGTTGCACTGCTGACGATCGGCTTCTTTGCCGGTGCGATTGTCGAGAAGCAGCATTACGAATCGATTCGCAAGCGCGAGAGCGAGTACGCCGATGTGCTGACATTCGCCGTGCGCTTCCCGCCCGATCGAGTAACGCCGCAGCGCGCGTTTCTGGTCCACGGCACCGTGGTCATCAGCTCGGACTACTTCAAGACGTTCGTCGCGGGCCTGCGCAATCTGTTCGGCGGCCGGGTCCGGTCATACGAAACATTAATGGAGCGCGCGCGCCGCGAGGCATTGCTGCGGTTGAAGCACGACGCTCGGCGCCAGGGTGCCAGGCTCGTCATCTGCGTGCGCTTCGAAACCACCACGATATCGACCGGATGGGTCGCATCGATCGAAGTGTTTGCGTTCGGCACCGCGTTGATTCCGGAACGCGACGCGGCTCCCGCAATTGCGCCCGTATTGACTCCGCCCGCGATTCCAGCTGTGTAATCAAAGGCTGCGTGAAGTTCGAAAATCGGTTGCCCGCGGAGGGCATTAACGCATCGCACGAAAACCCGTTGATAGAGCTCGCGTGGCTGCTCGCGGGCAGCCTTGGCGCAGTCACGATTCTGGTAATTGCCGTCTCGTTCGCAGCGCAGTGGATCGCGCCGCGGATTCCGTATCGATACGAGGCGAAGCTCGCCGCGACGCTGCCGTCGTTTGCGACAGCGCCCGACGATGAATCGGGCCGAAGGGTGCAGAGTGAGCTGCAATCATTGGCCGACCGATTGGCAGTTCGTATCGGCATGCCCGAGGGCATGAAAGTACGGATCGGCTATCGCGATCAGAACACCGTGAATGCATTTGCGACGATCGGCGGGCAAATGGTGTTGTTTCGCGGATTGCTGAGCAAGCTCGAGAGCGAAGACGCGCTGGCGATGGTGATGGCGCATGAGCTTGCACATCTGAAATATCGCCATGTATCGGCCGCGCTCGGCCGCGGCGTTGCCGTCGGCATCATTTTGTCGGTCGTGTCGGCGGACCTCGGCGGCAATGCGGCCGGCACCGCTTTAAGCACGGCGGGCCTGGCTACGTTGCTGTCGTTCAATCGTGACCAGGAGCGTGAGGCGGACACCGCAGCATTGCGTGCAATTAACGCCGAATATGGCCACGTCGGCGGCGCGCTTGATTTGTTCGATGTAATCAGCAAGGCGGCCGGAGTAGATCGTGCAACTGGCGTTGCGAACATCGAATTTTTCCGGACGCATCCACTGACCGAGAATCGCGCAATGGCGATCCGGCAGTGGGCGTTGGCCAATGGCGCCGTGGTCGACGGCAAGCGCCGGCCACTGCCGGATGCAGTGGCGGCGCTGGGCGTCCACACGAAGACGCCCGGCTAACGAGTGCGAACCTGTTCAGCACTCGCATGATGATGATCAATCGTCGGTAACATGGCGCAGGTGGACACTGTCAAAACGATGCAGCAACCCATTGACGCCATTATCGCCAGCAGGGAAATCGATACGCGCGGGCTTAATTGCCCGTTGCCGATCTTGCGCGCGAAAAAGGCTCTGTCAGACATGTCAACTGGACAGGTCCTTAAGATTGTCGCGACCGATCCGGGTTCGATGCGCGACTTTCAGGCGTTCTCAAAGCAGACAGGAAACGAATTGCTCGCGCAGCACACGATTGACCGGGAATTCATTCATTTTGTAAAGCGTCGATGAGCAGTCCGACACCACCCCCGGCATCAGCAGCACCGCGCAGGCGCACGTCGATGTTGAAATTGATGTTTTGGCTGCTGCTGGTGCCGATCGCCGTGACCGCGGTCTATTTCACCGTCGTGCTCAAATGGAATTACTCTGTCGGCGAACGCGCCGGATGGGTGCAAAAGTTGAGCCGTAAAGGGTGGCTTTGCAAGACTTGGGAAGGAGAGATGGCGATGGTGTCGATGCCGGGCGCGATTCCCGAAAAATTTCTGTTTACCGTGCACGATCCCGCAGTTGCCGAGAGCATCAACCAGGTGATGGGAAAACGCGTCACGCTGCACTACGAAGAAAAAGTTGGATTGCCGACGAGTTGTTTTGGCGAAACCCGGCACTTCGTAAACCAGGTCGTGCAGGTGAGCGATCTGCTGCTGGCGCCAGGTTACGCTCCAGCAGTGCCGCCAGTACCGGCGCCGCCCGCACCGCCGACAAAAAACTAGCTCGATGCGACGCGCGATTGTTGGTCGCGCACCTTGCTCAGCGTCGCGATGAACGCGGCGAGCCGTTCACGCTCCTGCGCAACCACCGCAGTCGGAGCGCGCTCGACGAAGCTCGCGTTGCCGAGTTTTGTTTCGGATTTTTGAATCTCGCTTTGCAGCCGCATGATCTCCTTGTCGAGACGTTCGCGCTCTGCATTGGCGTCGATCTCGATTTCGAGCAGCAGCCGATAATCGTCGACTACCGTGATCGGCGCAGCCTGACCATTTGCGGACTGATTGACGTCGTTGACCACGCTGATTGTCGATAGCCGCGCCAGCGCCTGTACGTACGGCGAAAATAGCGTCAGCGTCCTCGCATCGCCTGACGCCACCAATGGCACCTTTAGCGCGGGCGATAACTGCATCTCACTGCGCAGGTTTCGCAGCGCATCGATGATGCGTTTTAGCTGTTGAACGTCGCCATCAGAGTGCGCATCTATTTTCGCGGGTTCACTCTTCGGATACGGCTGAATCATGATCGACGTCACTTGTTCGGCGGTTCGCCTGCCCGCCAGCAGTGAAACCTTTTGCCAAAGCTCCTCGGTTACGAACGGAATGATCGGATGCGCCAGCCGCAGCGCAGCTTCGAGAACTCGGACCAACGTGCGTCGTGTGCCGCGCTTGGTTGCAGAATCGTCCGCCTCGTCGCCCACTGCCAATTGCACCTTGGCGAGCTCGACGTACCAGTCGCAGTATTCGTTCCACACAAACGAGTAGATCGCGCTGGCGACGTTGTCCAACCGGTAATCGGCAAAGCCTTTGGCGACCTCGGCTTCGGTGCGCTGCAGCTCGCCGATGATCCAGCGATCAACGAATGACAGCTGCACGGGCAGGGCGTCGCTCAACCCGCAATCGTGGCCCTCGGTGTTCATCAGCACAAATCGCGTGGCGTTCCACAGCTTGTTGCCGAAATTGCGGTAACCCTCGCAACGCTTGAGATCGAAATTCACGGTGCGGCCGAGCGACGCTGCAGATGCCATGGTGAACCGCAATGCGTCGGCGCCGTACGGTGCGATGCCGTTGGGAAAGAGTTTGCGTACTTTCGCTGCGACCTTTGGTGCATCCTGCGGCCGCCGCAGCCCGCTGGTGTTCTTGACCACCAGAGACTCGAGATCGATGCCGTCGATGATGTCGAGCGGGTCAAGCGTGTTGCCCTCGCTCTTCGACATCTTGCCGCCCTCGGCGTCGCGAATCATGCCGTGGATGTACACGTCGCGGAACGGCACGCGGCCGGTGAAATGCGTGGTCATCATCACCATGCGTGCGACCCAAAAGAAAATAATGTCGTAGCCGGTGACCAGAACCGTAGACGGCAGATACATGTCGTACGCAAGTTTGTCCTTCACTTCGGGCCAGCCGAGTGTCGAGAACGGCAACATCGCCGACGAAAACCACGTATCGAGCACATCCTGTTCGCGCGTGAGCCGCGCGTTTGCTCCCGCCTGTGCGCGCGCCTCGACTTCGCTGCGGGCTACAAAAACATTGCCGTGCTCGTCGTACCACGCCGGGATCTGATGACCCCACCACAACTGGCGGGAGATGCACCAGTCCTGAATGTTGTTAAGCCACTGGTTGTAAATCGTTTTCCATTGTTCGGGAAAAATGTTGACTTCGCCGCGCGCCACCACGTCGAGCGCCACCTGCGCAATCGACTGACCAGGATGCAGCGTCCCCGCCGGCGCCGGTTCGCTCATCGCCATGTACCACTGTTCGGATAACATCGGCTCCACCACTTCGCCGGTGCGCTCGCAGCGCGGCACCGCCATTTTGTGCGGCTTTTCTGAAACGACCAGATCCAGTGCGCGCAGATCGGCGAGTACCGCCTTGCGCGCGACGTAGCGGTCCATGCCGCGATATTTGACCGGCGCGTTGTCGTTGATCGTCGCAGTCAGCGTGAAAATCGATATCGGTTCGAGCGCGTGCCGCTGCCCGACAGCGAAATCGTTGAAGTCATGCGCCGGTGTGATTTTTACCGCGCCGGTGCCGAATTCGACGTCGACGTAATCGTCAGCGATGACCGGAATCGTGCGACCGGTTAGCGGCAGCGACAGCGACCTGCCGACCAGGTGGCGGTAGCGTTCGTCGTTCGGGTTGACCGCAACCGCAACGTCACCCAACATCGTTTCGGGCCGCGTGGTGGCGACCGTGATTGACCCGTTCCCCTCATTTGCACCGTCGACCGCCGGATAGCGAATCTCCCAGATGCGACCGTCTTCCTCCTCGGTTTCAACTTCGAGATCGGCCACTGCCGTTTGCAGCTTCGGATCCCAGTTGACCAGCCGCTTGCCGCGATAGATCAAGCCTTGTTCGTACAACCGCACGAACGTTTCGATGACTACTGCCGACAGGTTCTCGTCCATCGTGAAGTACGCGCGGCTCCAGTCGACCGACGCGCCAAGGCGGCGCATCTGCTGCAGGATTGCCGTGCCCGAAACCTGCTGCCACTTCCACACTTCCTCTACGAACCTTGCGCGTCCAAGCGCGCGTCGATCGACGCCTGTTGCTGCAAGCTGACGCTCGACCACAATCTGCGTCGCGATGCCTGCATGGTCAGTGCCGGGAATCCACAACGTGTTGCAGCCCATCATGCGGTGATAACGAGTCAGCGCATCCATGATGGTCTGGTTGAACGCGTGGCCCATGTGCAAGATGCCGGTGCGGTTCGGCGGCGGCAACTGAATCGAAAACGAAGGCTTGCCCGGATCCGTGCCGGCGGAGAAGTAGCCGCGCTCTTCCCAGATCGGCGTCCACCGTGCCTCTATCGCTGCGGGGTCGAAACTCTTGGCGAGCTCTGCGCTGGGTGCTTC
>JACCZX010000105.1 GCA_013695705.1 Burkholderiaceae bacterium
ATCAACGCAATCACCCTGCGCGCGCCGATACGTTTGGCGAGCAGCGAGCTCATGATGTTGTTCTCATCGTCGTTGGTGAGCGCCACGAACAGGTCAACCTCGGCCACGCCCTCCTGCATCAGCAGGTCTTCGTCGGTACCGTCGCCCAGCAGCACCAGCACGTCGGCCGGGGTCTCACGCGCGAGAAACTCGGCGCGCCGTTTGTTGGTCTCGATGATCTTCACGCTGCAGCGCTGTGCCACGTCAAGCCCGTCGCCGGTTGCCAAAGCGCGCGCAAATCGCAAGCCAATATTCCCGCCGCCGGCGATCATTACGGTGCGCACCGGCTTATCCATGCGGCGCAGCTCGTTCATCACGGCGCGGACGTCGCGCGACGCCACCAGACAGAAAACTTCATCACCGGGCAAGATCATCGTGTCGCCGTCAACGCGCACGCTGGCGTCATCGCGGAACAACGCCACGACGCGCGTATCGACTTTCGGTATGTGGCGGCGCAATTCTTTGATTGGCTGCGAAACCAGTGGCCCACCCGCAAAAGCACGGACCGCGATCAAACTGGCGCGTCCGTCGGCAAACTCGAGCACTTGCAGCGCCTCCGGAAAATCGACCAGCTTCAACAGGTAGTCGGTCACCGTTTGCTCAGGAAAAATTACGTGCGTGGCGCCGAAGCCTCCTTCGCCTGTCAGGTTCGGATGCTGCTGAAGCTCGGTGTTGCGCACGCGCGCGATGCGCGTGGGAATGTTGTAGAGATCTGCGGCGACCTTGCACGCCACCAGATTCGTTTCATCCGATGCGGTGACCGCGATCAGAATGTCGGCATCGCCGGCGCCGGCCGCCTGCAGCGTCGACGGCAACGCCGCGTTGCCAATCAACCCGCGCAGATCGAACCGGCTCTGCAGCTCGGCGACGCGCCCGCCGTCGGTGTCGATCACGGTAATGTCGTTGGCTTCGGAGACCAGCGCTTCGGCTACCGAGGAACCGACCCGGCCGGCCCCGACGATAATGATTTTCATAAGAGCGGTTAATGATTACTTACGGAGTGCCGCTGAAAGCGCTGAAGGACGTAGCGAGCAGTCCCGAGAGCCTGCCCCGGACTCGATCCGGATCGCGCCCAGCCGCGGAGGTGTGCGGACGTACGCCGAGCAGCGCAGGCGTAAGCGTGTCCCCGGCAGGCTGTAGCCCGGCATCGGGGCGCGCAGTAGTTTTGCAGCGCTTTCAGTCTTCGTACTCTTCGCGGCCTTTGGAATACACCGGCGGCTCGGTGCGCGCGGTCGGGGCTTCATGCGTGCTCAGTACTTCGTCGGCGCCGCGCTCATTGCGGCGCGCGCCGCGCGACAGCTCGATTCCCAACTGCTTTAGCTTTCGGTACAAATGCGTGCGCTCGAGGCCGGCACGATCGGCAACGCGCGTCATGCTGTAGTTCTCGCGCACAAGGTGATACTCAAAGTACACACGCTCGAATTGATCGCGGGCGTCGCGCAGCGGCTGATCGAGTGCGACCCCGTTGTGCTCGCTCGGCACAGCGGACTCGGACATAGTGGAGCCGGCCACGTTCTCGGAAAATCCCTTTGATACAGGCGCCGCAGTTTCAGCGGGCGCCAGTGGAATTGGTGCCGCCATTCGAACATTGCGCATCACGCGGCCCCGCTCGAGACCTGCACGCACGGCATTGAGCAGACGCGTCATCGCGATCGGCTTCTCAAGAAATTCCATGGCACCGAAGCGCGTTGCTTCTACTGCGGTATCGATCGTCGCGTGTCCCGACATCATGATGACCGGCATCGTCAACTGGCCGGTGGAAGCCCATTCCTTGAGCAGCGTGACACCGTCGGTATCGGGCATCCAGATATCGAGCAGCACCAGGTCGAGCTCTTCGCGGCCGCGCGCGGTGCGGGCCGCCGCGGCATTCTCCGCGGTAAAAACCGCATGGCCTTCATCTGCCAGGATTTCGGACAGCAATTCTCGAATACCGATTTCGTCGTCGACGACGAGGATGTTGGCCATGATGATCAGGATTTAATTAGCAAGCTATCTTGCAGCTTACGCCGCGCCATTGAGCGTGCTTCAGGCCGCATGCAGCGCAGGGGTCGCACTGACTTCCGCGAGCCGGCGAAAAACGATAGTGACGACCGCACCATTGCCATGCCCCACGCCAACGCTACCCCGGTTGATCACTTCAATACGCGCGCCATGTTCATCGACGATCTTTTTTACCATCGCAAGCCCAAGGCCGGTGCCGCTTGCTTTGCTGGTGACATAGGGCTCGAATGCACGGCGCAGTATATTCGTCGGAAAGCCCGGCCCGTTGTCTTCCACCGCAAGACGCACCGCGCGCGCCTTGGTGTTTGCTTCCTCGATTTCGACCAGCTCGGTACGCACGCAGATGCGTGCATCCTTGCGACCCGCCAATGCGTCCTGTGCATTGACAAGCAGGTTATGTATGACTTGCCGCAACTGGGTGGCATCGCCTTCAATCAGCGGCAGCCCGGGGCGCAACGCAAGTTCGATCGCCCCGGTTCCGACCTCGACACCGTACAACGCCGCGACTTCCTCAACCAGCGTATTGAGCGCAAGCGGCGATAGACGAGCCGGCGGCACGCGCGCGTAATCGCGAAAATCGTCGACCATGCGCTTCATCGCCGTGACCTGGCTGACAATGGTCGATGTGCCGCGCTTCAAAACATCGGCATCCAGCACCGAAAGTTTTGTGATCAGCTTCATCTGCAATCGCTCGGCCGCCAGTTGGATCGGCGTCAGCGGATTTTTTATTTCATGCGCCAGACGGCGCGCGACTTCGCCCCACGCCAATGCGCGTTGCGCTGAAATTATTTGCGTAATGTCATCGAACACCACCACGTAACCGAGCCCATCATCTAGCGGCAGGCGCGATCCGCGTGCCAGCAAAATCAACGGCTCGCCACCAGCGGCTTGGTCCGAGGGCACGGCAGTTACCGCAGACACTGGTGCCCGTTTGACTTCGACCTGCTGCTGCCACGAATCCTTCGGCGATGCGCTCAGCGCATGATCGGCGAACGCCATGCCCAGCGCACTCGCCAGCGCCGCATCGATCTCGGCAAGTGGCCGATCGGTTTGTTGCATCAACAGATGGCCGAGGATGCGCGAGGCACCGTGATTGGCCGTCACCAGATGAAAGTCGTGGTTCAGCACGATCACTCCGGCTGACAGATTGGCCAGCACGCGTTCCAGATAAGTCTTCGCGTTCTCCACTTCACGCTGCTTGGTTTCAACCTGATCGCGCGCTTCGGTCAGTTGCCGCGTCATCGCGTTAAAGGATTGCGTGAGCAAATTGAGCTCGTCATTGCCCGGAAATTCGCGCACCTGTCGATAGTCGCCTTCCGCGACCGCCTTGGTGCCCTCGGCCACCTGCAGCAGCGGCGCGGTCATCGAGCTTGCCAGCAAGACGCTGGAAGCGATCGCAGCGAAGATCGACAGCAGCAGAGTCAGCGTCAGCGTCAAGCCGTAGATCGTCTGCAAACCCTGGCGGGCCAGCGAAAGTTCCTGATATTCGCGGTAACCGTTTTGCAGCGCTTCGGCATTGGCCGCGATTGACGAGGGCACCGGCTGGATCAACTGCAGCAGTCGCGTTTCGTTGGGCGCCACCATGCTGCCGAAGGTCGCGCTCTGCCCACCTTTAGCATCGTCGCGCAGCACGGCCGTTTGTGGGCTCGATGCTGTAGCCACGCTGCTCACCGGACCGGGCGCCGGGATAGCGACGATGACCCTTGCGCGCAATCCGTAGCGTGGCTCGAGCGCCCCGGCCTCGCCTTCGATCGTTGCGACGATCAATCGCGTGCGAGCCTGGCGCAATTCGGCGGCCGAAGGAACCTCGGGTATGAGCTCCAACAGTTGCGAACCGCTGGCACCGATTAACTGGCCGCTGCTGCTCACCAAGAGCGCGTCCTGAATGCCGCCCTGCTCACGCAATCGATTCAGCAGCGAAAGCTGAGATGACTCGGGCACGTCTGAAAGTTCGAGCGCCCAGCTGCGCGCCTTGGCGCTGACGTCCTCCTTCAGGTTATCGAGCGCGGCGCGGCCCAGCGTGAGCCCTGAATCGAGCGCGCGATCAACGCGAACGTCGAACCAGGATTCGATCGAGCGCGACAGGAACTGAGTCGACACGATGTAGATCAGCACGCCAGGCACCACGCCCATCAGTGCGAACGCAATCGTGAACCGCATCATCATGCGCGCGCCGAACTGTTTGGCGTGCAGGCGCTTGACCAGGCGCCGGATCAGCGCCAGCACCAGCACGAACAACAACGCGGCGATCACGCCGTTGATGCCGAGCAACAGCGGATAGTTGCGCTCGAAAAAAGCCGTGTTGCTGCTGGCCGACGCCAGCAGGAACAACAACACGCCGCCCACCGCGAGCGCGGCCAGCAATCCGTAGCGCAGTGCGCGCGGCATCAGCGGCATCAGTCGCATCTAGCGCGTGAGCTCCGCAGTGACCGGAACTTCGCGCCAGTCGGACGCCAGCGTCCACTCGCGGCTGGTAATCGCATTGACCTGGAACGGCTTGGGAAGCTGCGTAACGTCGAGTCGCATGCGAACCTGAGCATCGTATTCCTCGCGCGGGGCCAGCACGCCTTTGTCCGCCACCCGCCAGTTGCGAACGCTTTTCAGCAAAGACAAAGCTTCTTCCAGTGACTCGAACGACTGCGACAGGCCGCCACGAGCCAGTCGATATTGCCGCGTCAACGGCGAAAATGACAGCCGATACGTCAGCGTGCTCGACGCGACCCTGCGGTCGAACCAGTACCAGCGTTTGCGAAACAGCTCGAATTCGATGTTGAAATAAAGTGCGATCCCTTTTTGCACCGCCTCCTCGAGTGCCTGCGGCATTTCAAACTCGAAGGTCGCATTGAGCAGCAGTGCATCGCCGGACTCCTTCGCCGGCTCGAGCGTCGCCGCCATCACGCCGATCCGCTCGTCGGCCAACGCCAATGTCGGCACGGCGAAAAGTGCAGCCATCGCCGGCCATGCCAGCCAGGTCAGTAAAGTGAGCCAGAATTTCGGCGCGGCAATCAATCTCATCCGGTCTTTTCGAGCAATGCGTAGAAAAAGCCGTCATGCAGCGTCGGCTCGTTGGCGTCCCGCCACGCCGGCGCCGCGGCCGCCGCAATCATGAATGTCGGCAATAGCTGTGACGCCGGCAGCGGCAGTCGGCGCGCGTCCGCGTGGCGCTCGCCGAAGCGAGCGATCTGCGCCCGTCCTTCCTCCGGAAACAGCGAGCAAACGACGTAAAGCAGCCTACCACCCACCCTCAGCAGCGGCCACAAAGCGTCGAGCAAATTGGCCTGCACCGTTGTCAATTGCGCAACATCGGAGGCGCGCCGCAGCCACGGAATGTCGGGATGCCGCCGCACGATGCCCGACGCCGTGCAAGGTGCATCGAGCAAGATTCGATCGAATGGAATCTGACCCTTTGGGGACCACCATGTTGTCGGACGCTCGGCGTCGCCGACAACAATGCGGGCAAACAAATGGCAGCGCCTGAGGTTGTCTTCAATCCGCACCGCGCGCGCAGCGTCGATTTCAAGCGCAGTCACGTCGTCGGCGCCGAGTTCGACCAGGTGTGCGGTCTTTCCTCCTGGCGCGGCACACGCGTCCAGCACTCGCATCCCGGCAACGGCATCGAGCCATGGCGTCGCCAGTTGCGCCCCGGCATCCTGCACCGACACTTCACCGGCGGCAAAGCCTGGGATCTGCGCCACCGGACGCGGTTGATGCATCCAGACTGCTTGTGCGCCAACACGCGTGGCTGCAATGCCGAGCTCAGCCAGCCGAGTCAGGTAATCGCCCACCGTCAGGCGCCTTGAGTTGACACGCAGTACCAGCGGCGGCATCCGCTGTTGCGACTCAGCGATCATCGTCCAGTCGTCCGGATATTCGCCACGCAACCGCTCGATCCACCATGGAGGCAGGTTGTAGCGCAGCGTCGCCTCGCGCTGTACTTCGGCTGATAGCGATTCGCGCTGGCGCAGGAAGTTGCGCAACAACGCGTTGACGAACCCCGCCGCGGCTTGCGTCTGCAGTGACTGCTGTGCCGCTGTCACCGCCTGATCAACCACTGTGTAGTGCGAATGCGCATCGCCTTGCAACTGCGCCAGCGATACCGCCAGCAGCGCTGCCACCTCCGGTGCCGGCGCACGCGCGGCCAGACGCTCAACGATGTGTTCGCTGGCTGCGAGCCGGCGTACCGCCGTATACAGCGCGTCCTGCACGGCTGGGCGAAGATCGGAACGGGCGGCCAGCGCCGCGCCCAGCGCGTAATCGAGCGAGCGTCCGCCACGAAACAGCTGCCATGCCGCCGCCGCATGGCGCAACACTTCGGCCAGCGCAGGCGATGCAGCCGCGCTCACTCGGTCGCAACGGTGGACGGGTGAGTGAACCGATCGCCGGGCTTGACTGCAAATCCAGCGATGAACTCGCGCGCCGTCACTCGCCGGCCGCCGGCGCGCTGCAGTTCGGTGAGCAAGAGTTCGCCGACGCCGCATGCAACGCGCACGCCCAGTGCATCCGCTGCGCGCACCAGCCCGATCTCGCGCGCGTCGACAATCGCCGGCCCGTCGACCGCATGGGCGCTCCAGATCCGGATCGTTGCGCCGTTGAGCATGCTCGATGCGATCGGAAACGGATTGAAAGCGCGGACCTTGCACTCGAGGCGAAGCGCAGCATCGCCCCAGTCGAGCCACGCCTCCGCCTTGTCTAATTTCCTCGCATAGGTCGCCCCGAACGGCTGCGGCATCGCGTGCAAATGATCGACGTTGCGCAGCGCTGCAACGATCATGCGTGCCCCAAGGCTTGCCAGTGTCGAGGTCAAAGTGCCCGCGGTATCGTCGGCCTCGATCGCGACTTGCTCAGCCATCAACATCGGGCCGGTATCGAGTCCGGCTTCCATCTGCATGATGGTGACGCCTGTCCCGACGTCGCCCGCCTCGATCGCCCGCGCAATCGGCGCTGCGCCGCGCCAGCGCGGCAATAACGATGCGTGGATATTGATCGCCGACAGCTTCGGCTTCCATCCGTCGCGCAGTCCGCGCGGAATGTCGAGTACCGCGGGCGGCAGAATCAGGCCATAGGCCGCAACGATCATGATGTCGGGCGCCGCGGCGCGCAGCCTGGCATGTGCCGTTGCTGCCGCATCGCCTTTGCGCAGAGATACCGGAGAGTGCACCTCGATGCCGTGCGCCAGCGCCAACTGCTTGACCGGGCTGGCTAAAAGCTTCAACCCGCGGCCCGACGGGCGATCAGGTTGCGTCAGCACCAGAGACACAGTCCAACCCGCGCTTTGCCCCGCACCGAGGATGGCATCCAGTGCTGCCGCCGCGAAATCCGGAGTCCCAGCGAAGACGATTTTCATGCGCAATTGTAGAAAGAGTAAAGATCCACGGCGTCCGTAGAGCTTCATCCCTGCCTTTGTGCTGTGCGCGGACGCGCCGCTCCGAAGGAGCGCGCTAATTAATTGCGACGAGTGCACGCCTGCCCCAGCAGGCTTTAAGCCGGGGCGCGACCGCATTGCGGTCGCGTGCACGAGGAGCGCCGCGTTTACATCTGTTTGAAGAGGTGGACGTACTGTCGCGCCACGGGCAGCTCGCGCGTGCTGTCGCGCATCCTGACGTACAGCTTGCCGGACAAGTCGCGCCGCGTAGCGGCCACCGCGTTCAGATTGACGATCACTGACCGATGGATCTGAGCGAAGTCTTCGACGTTTAATTGCTCCCCCAGCTCCGACAGCGATACGCGAATCAGCCATTCGGCAACGTCGGCGCCATCGCGCGCAAATACGCATGTGTATTTATCGTCGGCCTGAAAATAAAGAACGTCGGCCACCGGAATCTGTTGCGTGATCTCGCCATCGGCGGAGCGCTTGCTGGCGCGAATCCACCGCAAATGACGCACACCGGCGCCGCCTTGCAGATGCTGCGTCAGCTGCTGCAACAGCGGAGCGAGATCAGGCGAACGCCGGTCGCTCTGGCGCAGCTTGTCGATCGTGCGGACCAATCGCTCGTCGGTTACCGGCTTCAACAGGTAATCGACCGCATCGCGTTCGAACGCATCGAGCGCGTACTGATCGTACGCAGTGACAAACACGACCTTGGTACCGACGGCAAGCTGTTCGGCCACTTGCAGCCCGGTTGCGCCCGGCATGCGGATATCGAGGAACGCCACGTCGGGAGCGTGTTCGGCAATCGCCGCCGCAGCAGCCAGTCCGTTCTCAGCGATGGCGACGACCTGCAGTTCAGGCCATAGCCGCCCTAGCTTGTCGCGTAAATAGTGCGCCAGGTTTAATTCGTCATCGGCGATGATCGCTTTCATCGCGCGTCGATGGTCGTCAATGGCAGCGTCAAGCTAACGCGTGTTCCGCTTGGCAGTTCTTCGATCACCAGCCGCGCTTGTTCACCGTACAGCGATGACATCCGCTCTCGCAGGTTGGAAAGGCCCACTCCCGCGTTGGGGCGCGGCGAAAATCCAAGCCCGTCGTCTTCAACCTCAAGCCGCAGAGTATCGCTGGAGGCGCTAGCGGTGACGTTCAGGTGCCCGCCATCGAGCTTCGGTTCGAGCCCGTGCTTGATCGCATTTTCAACCAGCGGCTGCAGCGACAACGGCGGAACGCCGGCGCTCATTAAAAGCGGCGGCACGTTTATCGTGTACGAAAGGCGATTGCCCATTCTGATACGCAGAATATCGAGGTACGCCGCAATCAGCGCCGTTTCCTGTCCGAGCGTCGTGCGTTCGCTTCGGCTGGCCGCCAGGGACGCGCGCAGCAGTTCGATCAAACGCTCGAGCATTAGCCGTGCTTTATCCGGCGCGCTGTCGATCAGGCTGACAACGTTGGCGAGCGTGTTGAACAGGAAGTGCGGCTCGATTTGCGCCTGCAATGACCGCAGTTGCGCATCGGTCGCCTGCCGTTGCAGTTCGCCCACCCGGGCGCGTTCGCGCTCGCTATCGGCTTCGGCACGCGCCAGGCGAGTCCTACCGCTCAGATGCCGATACCAGAACGTCGAGAAGATGATCGAAACCATGACGATCGCGACTGCAACGCGCGGCGCACCCCGCACGATGCGGCCGACATCGACGCCGAGCAAGCTGAGGCCGATCCAGTAACCGATCAAGCAGCCGACGATCGGGATGCCGGCGAAAAAAAGCACTCGAGCGCGGGTCGAAAACGCCTCGACGCGCTCGCGCCCCACGAAGTAACCGCCGGCCTCGAACAGGACGTGGATTGTGAGGCCGATCGATTGCGCGATCACGAAGTTCCACCCGAAAAGCCGCACCGCATCGCGGCGGTCGGCGAAGCCCCACGCAATTACGGTCAACACCACGGCGATCGCGGTGTTGAACAATATGGTCCAGAAAATCTGCAGCCAGTTTGGACCGGCCGGCCGCACCGAAAACGACCACCAGCAGAGCCATGATTGACGCAAGACCGCAACGTTGAGCATGTTCTGGTGCTTTGGTACGGAGGGAAGTCGCAATGTAGCCGGCGCAATCGTAGGCGCGGCTCTCGGCGCGACCAAACGCCGGAGAAACGGCGCCAGTCGACGCCGATCAACCCTCTACGCTGCCTTGGCCTTGCGCTTCTTGAACCGCGTCTTGATCCGCTCCTGCTTCAGCGGCGATAAATACTCGACGAAAACCTTGCCGTGCAGATGGTCCATCTCGTGCTGTACGCAGACCGCAAGGAGTCCTTCGCAGACGAGCTCGAACGGCGTGCCCCTGCAATCCTGCGCGCGTACCCGCACCCGAGCCGGCCGCGTCACGGCGTCGTAGACACCGGGAACGGATAAACAGCCTTCCTCGCACTCAACCTGCTCATCCGATGCCCAAATGATTTCGGGATTGACCAGCGTGTGCAGCTGATCCTTGGTTTCTGAAATATCGACCACCAATAGGCGCTGGTGCACGTCGACCTGAGTCGCTGCCAGGCCAACGCCAGGCGCGGCGTACATCGTTTGCGCCAGGTCATCGGCCAATTGGCCCAACTGATCGTCGAAGCGAGTGACCGGGCGTGCAATGGTCTTGAGCCGCTGATCCGGGTACTCGATGATGTGAAGCAATGCCACGCTGTTCCCTAAATTTCAGCCCAACCGCCCACTTTGTGGCTCACAGCCACACCAATCACTTTCAATCGCCTTTAAATGCCTGAACTTTGCGTGCTTTTCAAGGCCCGCCAACGCGCGGACTCAGCCAAACTAACGTGGCCAATGGGGTCGACACCCGCCGATTACCGTCTGCTACGACCAATGGCATCGCGCCTAGTCGGGATCGAAGCTGTAGGCTATCCGTTGCTATATCAATGCATTACCTTCAAAATTTGTGGTCCAGTATCAACTATTCAAGCGTGACCAGGAGCTTGCATGACCCACTTTAAATCAGGCGTCGTTTCGGCCACGCTTCTCACCATCTCTCTGATGGCGGCTAACGCTTTCGCGCAGGATGCCACTCCAGCGTCGCGCCTCCCAGTCACGCCGCAACAGCGCGGCACCGCGGATCAGGTAGCGCAGGCCGGGGTGCCGTTGTCGGCCCTGGCTCCGAACGCGCCTGAGCGTTACACGGTCAAGGGCGGCGATACGTTATGGGATTTGTCCGGCATGTACCTGGTCAGCCCGTGGCGCTGGCCCGAGCTGTGGGGCATGAACAAAACGCAGATCAAGAACCCGCATCTGATCTACCCGGGCCAGGTGCTGGTGCTGGTCAAGAACGGCGATCGTGCGCGCCTGCAGTTTGCGGAAGGCGAGCCCGGACTCGGAAGGCTCGAGCCGCGCATCCGCGACCTTGGCGGCGACCGCGTGGCGATCGCGGCAATACCGAATAATCTGATCGAACCGTTCTTGTCGCAGCCGTTGGTGCTCGACGCCAATGGTCTGGCAGATACACCGCGCTTTGTGGCCACGCTGGAAGGACGCGTGTTCGTCGGCCGCGGCGACGATGCGTACGCGCGTGGCATCGAGGACGATGCGATCGTCAATTACAACGTGTTTCGCCCGCTGCGTCCGTTGTAC
>JACCZX010000137.1 GCA_013695705.1 Burkholderiaceae bacterium
GCGATGCGAATACCGGGTGCGCATCGGTCGGATTGGCACCGATGATCATGATCACGTCGGAATGCTCGACCGACTTGAAAGTCTGCGTTCCGGCCGACGTTCCGAACGTCTGGCCCAGGCCGTAGCCGGTCGGCGAGTGGCACACGCGCGCGCAGGTGTCGACGTTGTTGTTGCCGAACGCCGCGCGTACGAGTTTTTGCACCAGGTACGTTTCTTCGTTGGTGCAGCGTGACGAGGTGATGCCGCCGATCGAATCCTTGCCGTACGTCGCCTGCAAACGCTTGAACTCCGCAGCGGCGTAGTCGATCGCTTCGTCCCAGCTGACTTCCCGCCAAGGATCGCTGATCTTTTTGCGAATCATCGGCTTCGTGATGCGGTCCTTGTGCGTGGCGTAGCCCCACGCGAAGCGGCCCTTGACGCACGAATGGCCTTCGTTGGCCTTGCCGTCTTTCCAAGGCACCATGTTGACGACCTGGCTGCCCTTCATCTCGGCCCGGAATCCGCAGCCAACGCCGCAATACGCGCACGTCGTGATCACGCTGCGCTCGGGCAGGCCGAGCTTGATGATCGTCTTCTCCTGCAACGACCCGGTCGGACACGCCTGCACACACGCGCCGCAACTGACGCACTCGCTGTCCATGAACGCCTGATCCTGCCCGGCGACGATGCGCGACTCGAAGCCGCGGCTGCTTACCGTCAACGCAAACGTGCCTTGCGTTTCCTCGCATGCGCGCACGCAGCGGTAGCAGACGATGCACTTGGCCGGGTCGTACGCGAAGTACGGGTTGGATTCGTCCTTGGTGTCGTTCAGATGATGCGCGCCGCCGTACTGGCCGCCGACGCCGTAGCGCACGTCGGACAAGCCCACCGCCACGGCCATTTCCTGCAGCTCGCAGTCGCCGTTGGCGCGGCTGCACGCCTGGCAGTCGGCCGGGTGATCGGACATGTAGAGTTCCATCACGCCCTGACGTAGCTGCTGCAGCTTCGCGCTCTGCGTGCGCACCTTCATGCCGGCCTCGGCCGGCGTGGTGCACGAAGCCGGGTAGCCCTTGCGGCCTTCGATCTCGATCAAACATAGCCGGCAAGAACCGAACGCATTCAGGCTATCGGTCGCGCAAAGCTTCGGCACACCGATGCCAACCTCCGCGGCGGCGCGCATCAGCGAGGTGCCTTTCGGCACCGTGACCGATTCGCCGTCGATCTCGAGCGTCACGCTTTCTACCGACTTGCTGGCAGGCGTGCCGTAGTCGACCTCTCGCCTGAGTTCTGTGTACATGCTGTTCTCCTGCTGCTTCGTGCTGCTACGCCGCGTGCTGACTAGGCGGGGAGATCCCAAAATCCTCGGGATAATGATCCAACGCCGACAGTACCGGCAGCGGCGTCATAGTGCCCATTGCGCACAGGCTGCCATTCACCATGGTATCGCACAGATCACGCAACAGGATCACCTGCTGCGCGCTGTTCTGATGAGCGGAAATACGGTCAATAACCTCCATCCCTCGGGTCGATCCGATACGGCACGGCGTGCACTTGCCGCACGACTCGATCGCGCAGAATTCCATTGCGTAGCGGGCCAGCTTGGACATGTTGGCGGTGTCATCGTGCACGACGATTCCGCCGTGCCCCACCACCGCGCCCGCCGCCGCGTAAGACTCGTAATCGAGCGGAATGTCCCACTGTGATTCGGGCAAATACGTACCGAGCGGACCGCCAACCTGCACCGCCTTGATCGGCCGGCCCGAGCGGCTGCCGCCGCCGAAGTCGTACAGCAGCTCGCGCAACGTAATGCCGAACGATTTCTCGACCAGGCCGCCGTATTTGATATTGCCTGCTAGCTGGAACGGCAACGTGCCGGTCGATCGCCCCATGCCGTAGTCGCGATAGAACTGCGCGCCGCGCGCAAGGATCAACGGGACGCTCGCGAACGTGATGACGTTGTTGATCACCGAGGGCTGGCCGAACAGGCCGGCGATCGCCGGCAACGGTGGCTTCGCGCGCACGATGCCGCGCTTGCCTTCGATGCTTTCCAGCATCGCGGTTTCTTCGCCGCATACGTACGAGCCGGCGGCTTTGCGCACGTGAAGGTAAAAGGCGCGCCCCGAGCCGCAGACGCTCTTTCCCAGATAACCCTCTGTGGCGGCGCGCGCGACAGCTTCGTTCATCACCGCCACCGCGTGCGGATATTCGGAGCGGATGTACACATAGCCTTGCGTCGCGCCGACGGCGAGAGCGGCAATCGTCATGCCTTCGATCAGCATGTACGGGTCGCCTTCCATCGTCATGCGATCGGAGAAGGTGCCCGAGTCACCTTCGTCGGCATTGCAGACAACGTACTTCTGCACTGCTGGCGTATTGGACACCGTCTGCCATTTGATGCCGGCAGGAAACGCGGCGCCGCCGCGGCCACGCAGACCCGATTGCGTCACTTGCTCGACGATCGCGGCGCCATCGAGCGTCAGAGCGCGCTTCAATCCGGCCCAGCCTTGGTGCGCTTCGTAGTCGGCGAGCGACAGCGGATCGGTAATGCCCATGCGCGCGAACGTCAAGCGTTCTTGCCGCGCGAGATACGGAATCGCTTCGGTCGGTCCCTGGCACAGCCGATGCGCGCCGCCGTCAAGCAGCCCGGCATCAAGCAGCGACGGCACGTCCTCTGGTGTTACCGGGCCGTAGGCGATGCGACCGCCAGGTGTGTCGACTTCAACCAGCGGCTCGAGCCAGAATAGACCGCGCGAACTGTTCCGCATCAGTTGAAGCGCGAGGCCGCGTCGCGCGCATTCGCTATGCAGCGCGGCGGCCACTTCGTCGGCGCCGACGGCCAGCGCCGCGGAGTCGCGAGGCACGTAGACCTTCGCGGAACTCATGTCGGCGCCCTCAGCGATGCGACAACGCTATCGAACTTCTCCGGCGTCATGCGCGCGTGTAGTTGGTCGCCCACCATGATCGCCGGCGACAGTGCGCACATGCCCAGGCAGTACACCGGCTCAAGGGTGTACGCGCCGTCGGCGCGCGTCTGGTGCGACTTACAGTCAAGCGCTTTCTCGGCGTGCCCCATCAGCGCGTCGGCGCCACACGCCTGGCACGACTCGGCGCGGCACACCTGCACCACGATGCGTCCTGCAGGCTCGCTGCGAAAATGATGGTAGTACTTGATCACGCCGTGCACTTCCGCGCGCGACAGGTTCAGCCCCTTGGCAATCAGCGGCACCGCATCGGCCGGGATGTATCCGAGCGCATCCTGCACATCGTGCAAGATCGGCAGCAATGCACCCGGCTTGCTCGCGTGCTTTGCCAGCGCACTGCGCACCGAGGCCGGTAGGTCAGATGGAAACACGGGGACTGCATCAGTCATCGGAGTTGTGGCGGCGGATCTTCACGCGATTATTTCACTACGAGCTGCTGCTACGTGAATATTCGGCGCGCAGCGTGCGGGAAATTCTGATGCGGACTGTGACCGTACAGTCGATCATCGATCGCATAGCCGGTTACGGGAGCAGCATCGATGCCTCGATTGACGACGACATTTCTTATCGCGATAGCCGCGGCTCTCAGCGTCATCATTCGCGCCACCGTGCGCGCAGTGCTTGCTGAACAGACGCTGGCGCTGCGCGCAGCGACGAAAGCGGCTTCGCCGCGCCAGAACTTGACCGAAGTGCGTGCCATGTACGTTCCAATATCTGAGCCCGATCAGCAGCACAGCGCTGCGGCCGCGAGCACTACACGCAAGCGGACACTGCCTCTGGCCGAACCCGGATCGGTTACGGGCTCGGCGATTGATTGGCTGACGCCTTCGGCATAACACCCGCCGCGCGCGCCCACCGATATTTGGCGCCCAGGACGAGCACCGGCATTTCGGTGGAATACGGATAGGCCGGAATGCCGTGATCGAACAGATACTCGGCGGCCTCTTCCACCTCCACGTCGCCGGCGAGAGAAACAACGACCGGCTTGACGATGCCCTTGGCTTTCATCTCGTCGACCACTTCGACTGCCAGCTTGGCGAACACCATCGGCGGCGTGACGATCGTGTGCCAGTAACCGAGTACCAGCGCGTGGATGCGCGGATCTTCTAGTCCGAGACGAATTGTGTTCTGGTACGTCTTCGGCGGCTCGCCGCCAGTGATATCGACCGGATTGCCCGCCGCCCCGAACGGCGGAATGAATTTGCGGAACGCAGCGTCGAGATCGGACGGCATCGCCATTAAAGTAAGCCCGTTGTCAACGCAAGCATCCGACAGCAGCACACCCGAGCCGCCGGCGCCGGTGATGATGATCACGTTCTCGCCCTTTGGGGTCGGCAGCACCGGGATCGCGCGCGCGAATTCGAGCAGATCGCGCAAGCTGCGCGCGCGGATCACGCCTGATTGCTTCAACACGTCTTCGTAAATCTTGTCGTTGCCGGCGAGCGCGCCGGTGTGCGAGCTCGCCGCGCGCGCACCCATGCTGGTGCGGCCCGCCTTCAGCATCACCACCGGCTTTTTCTTCGACACGCGCTTCGCGACTTCGGCAAATGCACGGCCGTCTTTCAGATCTTCGCAGTGCTGAGCGATGATGTGCGTGTTGTCGTCCTGCTCGAAGAACGTCAGCA
>JACCZX010000153.1 GCA_013695705.1 Burkholderiaceae bacterium
TGATGTCGCCGTCGATCTGGTGGGACGATTGCGTGCTCTACAAGATGGTGGCGAAACTCGACGAAGAAGCGCGTCTCCCCTTGAAAATCTGGCTCGATACCGGCACGCATGAACCGGGTTGGGAACGCAACCGTATTTTGCGCGACGGCTTGATCGAGAAAGGCTGGCGGCTCCACGACGACCTGCACTACTTCGAAGCCGAGGGCGGAGATCATTCCGAAGGCGCCTGGGCTCTTCGGCTCGATGCGGTTCTGCGTTTCCTCTATCCGCCACCACCGCCTGTTCTCGCTCCTTCACGCCGCCGCATTCGACCGCTGGTCAGGCGACGAACGCCGCTCGCCGTCTGAGCAAACGCCGGCGGCGGCGTTAACGAGCGCTCGCCCAAGGTTGATTCCTTGGCGGCAATCCCGGCGGTAATCGCTGCGCGATTGATGATCAGATCTTGCGGTAGACTTCGATCCCCTTTAGCGCTTGCTCTTTGCTGACGCTCTCTGGAAGCGGGTAGATCAAATGCTCCGCGAGATCGCGCTGCGGCAGGCTGATCACGGCGCGTTCCCAATCGAAAATGCGCGCCCGAGACCGTCGCTTAACGCTTCGGTAATTAGCTGGTCCACATCACCCATAACTTTAAAGCTTGCGTAACGCCTTCAAACACTCGCGCGCAATCGAGATGCGTTTCGGCGCATCGGCCTCGCCCTTCATATCGATGTTCAACGCGAAGGGATACAGCACCCCATCGCGCTCCACCCAGCCGATGAACCAGCCGAGTTGAGGCGTCTTGTCGAAGATCCATCCCGTCTTCCCGTGCAGCTCGTACGTATCCGTTTTATCGAGCAGGGTGATCTCCTTAAGGGCGCTCAGCGTTTCGAATCTGAGCGGCAGTTGCTCCGTCAAGAGCCGGTGAAGAAACTCCGTCTGCTCGATGGCTGAAATGGCGAGCGGCCCGTCCAACCAAAACCGGTCGATCACAGTGCCGATTTCCATGTTGCCATAGCCAAGGTTTTTCACGCCCTGTTGCATGCGACCAATCCCGATCCGCCGCGCCAGCTCCTGAAAGACGGGCACATTGGACGCTTTCATCGCATTGCGCAGGTTCATGTCCTTCTCCCACTGTTTGAAGCGCTGCGGCTTGCCGCCATAAGGCAGAACTGCATCGACATTCTCGACCGCGCGCACATCGAGACCGATCAATGCATTGGGAATCTTAAACGTCGACGCCGGCGTGAACCTCTTCTGTGCGCGCGCCCCGTCCGAAACCACCATTGTATCCGTCGCAAGATCGTAGAAAACGAATGTGCCGGCAACGCCGTTGGCTTTAAAGATGCCGGCCAGCTCCGGAATTTCCTTCTGGGTCTGCGCGATCGCGCCGGGGCAACAAACCGCCGCCGCGATGACTTGAGCTATGAATCGCTTGATTGGCATCTCGGTAAGCTCACCCACATAACCAAAGGTGCTTCTTCGGCGGGGCGTGGGGCGGGCAACGCCGCACCGTCTGCTTTACTCGTCTTTTCAAGCACACTGAGCGGCGCCGCGCGCAGGCAAGTCTCTCGTCGAGAAACTACCGCGTGCTGAGGTGACCGGCTCCCCAGCGACGGTGGGATACATGCAGGCTGGCCACGTCCGAGCCGTCAAACCACACGAAGGGTTTGCCGCGGACGCATGCGATGACGGAGCAATTCACGATCGCCACATCCTCGATCACCCTGCCGTTGGCAAGCGTGATCGCCACAACGTGCAGATCTACTCCTGTCTCCGGCGAATCGAGAAGTAGCTGCCGCAGGTATTCGGGCAAGATATTCAACGCGATGATTGATTCGGAAGCGCACGAATAAAAGCGTGCCTCAAGCGAATGTCTAATCAAACGAAAATTTTTCCCCTACCGGCGTGGTTCCGCCGATTGCGACGAAAAAGCGACGCACTTTTTGGCCGTCTTTCCGAGGACCGCCCGTTCCCTTGTCATCTCTCTGATCACTTTGGCCGGATCCCAAACGCAGAAATTTTGCCGTCCTTCGTGAACTGAATTCCCACGTACGCTGCCGGCACCTTTTCCGTCTCCGCTTTGTAGCGATAGAGCACATCGTCACCCAGCTCGCGTTTCTCGATCAGCCCGAGCGACTTCACTTGGCCGAAGCGTCCGAGTTGTTTGGCCAGTTGCTGCACGCGTTCTGGCTTCCAACCGCCGCGAAAGAAAGCGAACTCCCCTTCATTGACCTCCCCCGCGGCCGCACGAGCGCAGAAGTCCCGCACCCGCGCGCTCACTTCCGGCTCTTTGTCGGCGATCGGTTCTTCGCGCTCCGCCAGGGCCGGTTCGTAGATCGCCATGATCC
>JACCZX010000207.1 GCA_013695705.1 Burkholderiaceae bacterium
CCGATCGACGTGCACCTGATGGTGAAGCCGGTGGATCGTATCGTGCCCGACTTTGCAAAAGCAGGCGCAAATGTCATTACCTTCCATCCGGAAGCATCGGACCACATCGATCGCACGCTGTCGCTAATTCGCGAATCGGGCTGCATGGCTGGCCTCGTATTTAACCCGGCAACACCGCTGACCTACATGGATCATGTCATGGACAAGCTCGATGTCGTGCTGTTGATGTCGGTCAACCCGGGCTTCGGCGGGCAGGCGTTCATCGCAGAGACGTTGCACAAGGTCGCAGCCGCGCGAACCAGGGTTGATGCATACAAGCAGCTCAGCGGCCGCGAGATCCTGATTGAAATCGATGGCGGAGTGAAGGCTGAAAACATTTCGGATATCGCCCGCGCAGGCGTCGACGTGTTCGTTGCCGGCAGCGCAGTTTTCGGCACGCCTGATGCCGGCGGCGGGTACGGCGGGGTAATGCGGCGGTTGCGCGACGCACTCGCATCTGTGTAGCCCGTGCGTTTCTTTGCGCGCGCAGCGTTGATCGATCTCGACGGCACACTGGTTGATTCGCTGCCCGATATCGCCAGCGCAACCAACGCGATGCGGGACGATTTAGGCTATCGGCCGCTGCCGGCGCATGTGATCGCGCAGTACGTTGGCAAAGGCGTCGATGTTCTCATTCATCGCGCGCTGACCGAGTCGATGAGCGAGGTTGCGGATGCCGACCTGTTTGCGCGCGGCCAGCATGCGTTCAATCGTCACTACGCCCGAGTCAACGGCGATCAGTCGCGCGTCTTCGACGGTGTGCCGCAGGCGCTGGAAGACTTACGCCAGAAAAAAATAGTGCTTGCGTGCGTGACCAACAAACCGAGGCAATTCACTTTGCAGCTACTCGAGCGGAGCGGCCTGAGGTCATCTTTTGCGGCGATCGTCAGCGGCGACGATATCGAACAAAAGAAACCGCACGCGCAACCGGTGCTGCGCGCGTGCGAAATGCTTGGTGTTTCCGCGGCCGAGGCAATCGTTATTGGAGACTCTGAAAATGATGCGCTGTCTGCACGTGCGGCAGGCTGCAGCGTCATTATGGTCGAGACCGGGTACAACGAAGGCCGTTCAATATCAGACGTAGACGCCGATGTTATAGTCGCTTCGCTGCTAGACGCGGCTCAATTGATCGAGTCGCAATCACGTTGACAACCACCATGATGTCACTTACTCGCAAGATCGACCGGCTTAACCCTAGAGCGTTGCACGCTCGGGGAGCCCGGCTTTGGCGTCGCTGCATTCGCAGTTAGGTGCATCCGGACGCCGTCTTCGCACGGCGCTCGATCTCAAACCGCTGCGCCTTGCGCGGCATCCCGGCAGGCTGTGGCAATGACGGAATTGGAGTTCAAGGCGTTAGCCGCTCAAGGCTTCAATCGAATTCCGCTGATTGCCGAAAGCTTTGCCGATCTTGAAACCCCGCTGTCTCTTTATCTGAAGCTGGCCAACGAGCCCAACACGTTTCTGCTCGAATCTGTGGTGGGTGGTGAGCGATTCGGGCGCTATTCGTTCATCGGCCTGGCCGCCCGCACGTCAATTCGATCTTTCATTCGCGCCGATCAGGGTGCGACCACCGTGACAACTGAGGTCGTCCGCGACGGACGCGTCGTGCAAACGATTGGCGGCGATCCGCTTGCTGCTATTCAAAGTTATGCCGATAAGTTCAAGGTGGCAGTGCGCCCCGGACTGCCACGCTTTGCTGGCGGACTGGCAGGTTATTTCGGTTACGACACGGTCCGTGTGATCGAAAGAAAACTCGCGCAATGCAAGCCCGACGATGTCGGCGTGCCCGATATTTTGCTGTTGCTCGCCGAGGAGGTTGCAGTGATAGACAACCTGGCGGGCCGTATTTATCTGATCGTCTATGCCGATCCGCAGCAAAGCGAAGCGTATGCGCGCGCGCGTCAGCGATTGCGTGAACTCAAAACGCGGTTGTCTCGCCCGATCGAGCCGCCGCACGCACGCGCCAGCGTACGCCGTGAGGAATATCGCGAGTTTGCGAAAGACGACTATCTGCGCGCGGTCGGCCGCGCCAAGGAATACATCGCAGCCGGTGACGTGATGCAGGTGCAACTCGGTCAGCGCATCCGTAAGCCGTACGCAGACTCACCGCTGTCGCTATATCGCGCATTGCGCACGCTCAACCCGTCGCCGTACATGTACTTCTACAACTTTGGCGAATTTCACGTGGTCGGTGCGTCGCCCGAAATTCTGGTGCGCAGCGAAGATCGCCAGGGCAAGCGATACGTGGCAATCCGTCCGATAGCCGGCACGCGCCCGCGCGGCGCAACGCCGGAGCAGGACGATGTGCTGGCGGCCGAGCTCGCGGCCGATCCCAAGGAACGCGCCGAACATCTGATGTTGATCGATCTTGCGCGTAACGACATTGGCCGCATCGTGGAAACCGGCAGCGTCAAGGTGACGGAGCAATACGTGATCGAGAAATATTCTCACGTGCAACACCTCGTCAGCCATGTTGAAGGTGCGCTTAAGCCGGAGCTAAACAACTTCGATGTATTGCGTGCAACGTTTCCTGCTGGCACGCTGACCGGTGCGCCCAAGGTGCGCGCGATGGAAATTATCGACGAGCTCGAGCCGGTCAAGCGCGGCATTTACGGTGGCGCGGTGGGTTACTTGAGCTTCGCCGGCGATATGGACCTTGCAATCGCGATTCGCACGGCGGTGGTCAAGGGCAATATGTTGTTCGCGCAGGCATCGGCCGGCATCGTTGCCGACTCCGTTGCCGACAGCGAATGGAAAGAAACCGAAGTCAAGGCGCGAGCGGTATTGCGCGCGGCCGAGCAAGTCGAAGATGGATTCGAGGTCGAATAATGAGTGCCCGATGGCGCCTCACTTCTTTGGCGGCCCCCAAGGGGGCGCGTCAATTCCTTGGGGCGGCCCGGCGGTATTGACATGCTGTTGATGATCGACAACTACGACAGCTTCACCTACAACCTGGTGCAGTACTTTGGCGAGCTGGGGGAAGACGTGAGCGTCGCGCGCAATGACGAAGTCACGCTCGACGAGATCGAGCAGCTGGCGCCGGCTCGAATCTGCATTTCACCAGGGCCATGCTCGCCGAACGAAGCCGGGATTTCACTGCCGCTGCTAAAACGGTTTGCGGGGTGCATGCCTATTCTCGGTGTTTGCCTGGGACACCAGGCGATTGGCCAGGCGTTTGGTGGGAAAGTGGTGCGCGCGAAAACTCTGATGCACGGCAAGGTCTCGCCCATCGAGCATCTGTCTCGGGGTGTTTTCGCGGACTTGCCCGATCGCTTCAAAGCCGCCCGCTACCACTCTCTGGCGGTCGAACGCGCGTCGTTACCGGCATGTCTCGAAGTCACCGCGTGGACTGCCGACGGCGAAATAATGGGCCTGCGACACCGCACACTGCCGATCGAAGGTGTGCAGTTTCATCCGGAATCGATCGCCACCGAGCATGGCCATGCAATCCTGAAGAACTTTTTGCGGATGTCGGAAGAAAGCATATGTCGATAGCACCTACAGAAGCGCTGGTTCGATGCATCGAGCATCGCGAAATTTTCCAGGACGAGATGCTGTCGCTGTGGCGGCGCTTGATGAGCGGCGATCTGACGCCGGTGCAGATTGCCGCGCTGACGATGGGCTTGCGGGTCAAGAAGGAAACGATCGGGGAAATTGCCGCGGCGGCTCAGATCATGCGCGAATTCGCAACCAAGGTTGAGCTGGCTGATCGCACCCACCTGGTCGATCTGTGCGGAACCGGTGGTGACTCGGCCGGCACGTTCAACATTTCTACCGCCTCAATGTTCGTTGCTGCAGCCGCGGGTGCTCGCGTGGCCAAGCACGGCGGCCGCAGTGTGTCGTCCGGATCGGGAAGTGCCGATGTCCTCGAAGCGCTCGGCGCTAACGTCATGTTGCCTCCAGAAAAAGTCGCGCTGTGCGTCGAGGAGACGGGCATCGGTTTCATGTTCGCGCCGAATCACCATGCCGCGATGAAGTACGCCGCGCCGGTGCGAAAGGAACTCGGCGTGCGCACTATTTTCAACCTGCTCGGTCCGCTGACCAATCCGGCAGGCGCCCCCAATCAGGTGATGGGTGTGTTCCATCCCGACCTGGTCGGCATCCAGGTGCGCGTGCTGCAGCAGTTGGGTTCGAATCATGTGCTCACCGTCTACGGCAAAGACGGCATGGACGAAGTTTCGCTGGGCGCCGCAACGATGATCGGCGAGCTGAAGGACGGCGTGGTGCGCGAATACGAAATTCATCCCGAGGATTTCGGCCTTGATATGGTGTCCAACCGCGGCATCAAGGTCAGCAATGCGGTTGAATCGAAAAGCATGCTGCTTGACGCCTTGGGCAATGTCGAAGGAACGCCGCGCGAGATCGTGATTCTTAACGCTGGCGTCGCGCTTTATGCGGCCAATGTGGCCGTCTCGATCGCCGACGGCATCACGCGCGCGCGCTCGGCGATAGCGAGCGGCGCAGCCAGGAAAACGCTCGATCATTTCGTGGCGACGACTCAAAAATTGGCATCGTGACAAGCGTGCTTGCCCGCATACTGGCGACCAAGCGCGACGAGGTCGCAGAATTACAGACGCGCTGTTCGTTGGTCGAGATTCGACGTGAAGCAGAAGCCCGGCGCGACGCCCGCGATTTCATCGGCGTTATCCGTGGCACGCTTGCGGTCGATCGGCCGGCCGTGATTGCCGAGATAAAGAAAGCCAGCCCGTCAAAGGGGCTCTTGCGTACGCAATTTGATCCGGCTGCGATTGCGGATAGCTACGCGCGCCACGGCGCGACGTGCTTGTCGGTGCTGACCGACGCCCAGTATTTTCAGGGATCTGCCAAGGACATGATCGCTGCGCGAGCGGCCAGCGGCTTACCAGCCTTGCGCAAGGATTTCGTGGTTGACGCGTATCAGGTCTACCAATCGCGCGCGCTCGGTGCCGACGCGATCCTGTTGATCGTCGCCGCGTTGAGCGATGGGCAATTAAACGATTACGAAACGATCGCTGATGCGCTTGGTCTCGCAGTGCTGATCGAAGTTCACGACCCAAACGAGCTGGAGCGCGCATTGCGCCTGAAAACGCCGCTGATAGGAATCAATAATCGAGACTTGCGCTCGTTCGAAACGTCGCTTGCAACCACCATCAACCTGCTGCCGCAAGTCCCTGGCGATCGCATTGTCGTCACGGAAAGTGGCATCGTTGAATCCGCCGACGTTAATCGCATGCGTAATGCTGGCGTGAATGTGTTTCTGGTCGGCGAGGCATTGATGCGTGCGCCCGACCCCGGCGAACAACTGGCTCGGCTCTTCGGGTGATCGAGGCCCGTCAACTCGCGTCGGGTTGGGCCGCGTTGGTCGAAAACTTTTTCTTATCGGCTGACGGATGTAGCCTTAACGCGTACCTCGATCAGCGCCGCGCCACTGGAGCCGCTATTTTTCCGCCGGAGCCGCTGCGTGCTCTGACTCTCACATCGTTCGACGCGGTGCGCGTAGTGATTCTTGGACAGGATCCGTATCACGGCGACGGACAGGCCCACGGTCTTGCGTTTTCAGTTCCGCAGGGCGTCAAGGTGCCGCCGAGTCTGCGTAATATTTTTCTCGAACTGCAGCGCGACTTCGGCTGCGTGCCGCCGTTGCATGGCGCGCTTGACCACTGGGCGAAACAAGGCGTGCTTTTGTTGAATACCATTTTCACTGTCGAGCGTTCCAACCCGGGCTCGCACGCGCGCAGGGGCTGGGAGACGTTGACCTCGCTTCTGCTGGGCGCGCTTGCCGCTGAGCAGATGCCCAAGGTGTTTATGTTATGGGGCGCATTCGCCCAGTCGCGGGGGGCGGAAATTACGGCTCCGCATCTTGTGCTGCAGGCCAATCATCCATCGCCGTTGTCGGCGCGGCGGGCGCCGACGCCCTTTTTAGGGTGCGGACACTTTTCGCAAGCCAATTATTTTCTGCTACAGCACGGCAGAGGAAGCATTGACTGGTGCCAGCGCGAAGATCGCTCGTCAGCGCGGCGCCAGCCATGCTCTGCGTAGCCGCTGTGCAGCGGAATCACCTTTGGTGTCAACCTGCAACGCGAATTTCAACGGCGGACGCGCGGCGAGCTTGACGTTAAAGCGCATCAGCTCATCGCGCCGGAACGCGAGCATTTCAATCACGTCGCCGGTCGCATAGCGCGACAGCAGTGTGTCGATGTTGGCGGGAGTGACGCGTAAATCGTCGAGCGAGACGAGAACGTCATTCGCCGACAGCCCCGCGGCCTGCGCCGGGGTACCGTCGAACACATGCGCCAGTTTGCATTCCCCGTTTGCATTGCTGGCCTTGACTCCGAGCAACGAAAAGTGCGCGGCGTCCACGTCGGGTCGCTGCACGCAGTTAACCCCGAGTAGCGCAAATAGCGCTTCAAAGTCAGGATCGCGCGTGCCTTCGGTCCAATCTGCGATTTCGCGCACCATCGATAGCCCGGTGGCGGCCTCGATGGCCGGCGTGAATCCTTCCTCGGCGACGCCGCGATAATTCACGCCCGCCACTTTCCATTGCTTCCACAGCAGCCGCATCACATCGTCGAGAGAGCGCTTGCCGTGAGTTTGAGCGCGAATTGACAAGTCGAGCGCGAGGCCGATCAGCGAACCTTTTTGGTAGTAGTTGACTACGCTGTTCGGTGCACTTTCGTCCTGCCGGTAATACTTGGTCCACGCATCGAACGAACTGTCAGCGATGCTTTGCTTCAGGCGACCCCCGCGCTGCGATACCGTAGTCAGCGTTTTAGCGAGTGATGCCAGATACTGCTCCTCGCTCAACAATCCGGCGCGCGCAAGCAACAGGTCGTCGTAATAAGACGTGAACCCTTCGAACGCCCACAGCAAGCGCGTGTGATTTTCGCGCGTCAGGTCGTACGGCACAAACGCTGCGGGCCTGATGCGCTTGACGTTCCACGCATGAAAATATTCATGACTCGCCAGGCCAAGAAAATTGCGATACGCCTCGGTCGATTCCGTCATCCCAGTGAACGGCAATCCTTCACGCTTGGTGATCAACGCGGTCGAATTGCGATGCTCGAGACCGCCATAGCCATCGCCGAGCGCCATAGTCAAGAACGTATACCGCTCGAACGGTGCGTTGTGCGAACGTGGTTCAAACATCTTGATCTGCGTTGCGCACACGCGCGCAAGGTCGGTCGTTAGTCGTTGCATGTCGAGCTTCGGCACTTTGCCTGTGATAACGATCTCATGCGGCGTATCGCCCACATCAAATCTGCCAAGTGCGAAGTCGCCCATCTCTACCGGGCAGTCAATCAACGTGTCGTAATCGGGAGCGACGTAAGTTCCGAAAGCGAGGCGCCGCGTACCACCGGCGGGTGTCAGCGCGGTCGCAACTCTCCAGTTGCGATATCGCGCGCCCGCTGGCGGCAAAATGTCCACCGTGCACGGCTCATGTTCGAGACCGATCGGTAGGAGAAACACTGACGTGCCGTTAAAAAATCCGTGCGTCTCGTCTAGATGCGCGGCGCGCACCGATAGATCCCACGCGTAAACCTCATACGCGAGCTCGACCATCTTCGCTGGCGCTGCTTGCCACGTGTGCTTGTCGATCTTATGCAGCGGCATCTTGCGACCATCGGCGAGCGCAGCGATGCGGACGATGTTGCGGGAGAATTCGCGAATCATGTAGCTGCCCGGAATCCATGTCGGCAACATGAAACGCTGACCGTTCGGATCGGAATTTTCGACGCGGCACGTGACGTGAAACAGATGCGCGGCGGGCGACGCGGGGCGGATGGCGTAGGAAATAGTCATGCGTGCAGCTGACGGCGATGTGTGGTCGTCATTATCTAAATGTACGCAATCGCTTTGTGCCGGCGGCGAGCAGCACTCCGGCCGGCGTCCGCATTGCTAAGCGTGCTGTCGTTTACGCGTCAGACGCAGCAGACCCCAGACGACTAACCCGGCGAGCATTACGTACAGCGCGATACTGACAGCCTGCTTGGATTGCGCATAGGCCACGCTCGAGTAAAACAGGTAAGCACAGGTCGCGACGAAGATGACCGGAAGAATCGGATATAGCGGAACCTTGAACGGCCGCACGACCGTCGGCTCGCGAAAGCGCAACACAAACAACGCAACGCCGGTCAGCAGAAAGAAAAACCAGAACACAGGAGCGGTGAATTCGACCATCGTCGCAAAGCCGTCCTTTTGCAGCGCACCGAATCCAATCAGCGCCAGCGCGATAGCGCCCTGCACCAGAAACGCAATCAATGGCACGTTCTTGTCGCCTTGCCATCGACTCATCAAGCCGAGCTGAGGCCAATCACGGCCGAGCGCATAGTTGGTGCGCGCGCCCACGATCATCGTGGCGTTGATCGACGTCAATGTGGCGATGCCGACGATGGCGCCAATCAACTGCGCGCCGAACGGTCCGAACGCCGCCTGCATCACGTCGGCGCCGACCGCCTTGCTCGCCTGCATGCCCGCAAAGCCCAGCCCGTTCAATACGGAGAGCACAAACCCGACGTACACCAGCGTGATCACGATGATCGCGATGACCAGGGTACGCACGATCGCGCGCGGGCCGCCCTTTACCTCGGCCGATATGTATGCGCCTTCGTTCCAGCCGCCATAGGTGAGCAGCACGAAAACCATTGCCAGACCAAACAGTGGCGGTACGCCCGGATTCGGCGCGGCTGCGGCCGCGGTTGCTGTAACGGGCGCGGTAGCGATCAGCCCCGCGACGATCACCAACAGCAAGCCAGCTACTTCCAGGATCGTCAAAATATTTTGCGCGCGCGACGATTCGCGCAGCCCGATAACGTTCAGCGCCGTCAATAGCAGCACTGTCATCGCCGCGTAAATTGCCGACGAATTGGGCCCCAGCGATACCACCCGGCTCATGTAGTCGCCAAACACGAAAGCCAGCAGTGCAATCGAGCCGGTCGTGATGACGGCGACTCTCGCCCACGCGAAAAAGAAACTGATATCGCGGCCGTACGCGCGCGTCAGGAAGTGGTAGTCGCCGCCCGCGTTCGGAAACGCGCTGGCAAGTTCGGCGTAACACAGCGCTCCGATCAACGACAGCGCACCGCCCAGTACCCAGGCGATCAGCATCCAGTCGACCGAGCCAGTGACTCCCGCCACCATCGAAGGCGTTCTGAATATTCCGGCGCCGATCACGATGCCGACCACGATCATCGCGCCGTCGAAAACCGAAAGGACCGGGCGCGGAGCAGCACCAGCAGCAGCCGCCGGCGATGCAGGAGCGTAGCGAGTGTCGTTCATTGAGGTCTCGAAAAGATGTAAGTGCGATAACAAAAGCCCCGCACTGGCGGGGCTCTGCTTGACGCAATCGAGCGAAGCTATTTACGCGTACCTGTGACTTTGGTTTCGGCGCCACCGGCGCCTTTAAGCGATCCTGTAAGTTCGTTGCCGCGCACTGTACCGGTCAGCGTACGAGTCACGCCCTTGTCGTCGTTAAACGCAAAGCGGACTTCTTCGCCGCGCACCGTGGCGCCGACCAGCGGCTGCTTGGCTGAGCCTGCCGCTACATCGCCTGTGATCTTCTGATACTTCTGGTTCAGATTGACGGTGTATGCGTTAGTTGATCCCTGCTCACGCACGGTCCAGGTGCCATCGACTTTCGCGGGGACGATCCATAGATACGCAGTGCGATAGTCCACTTCGGCTGTTTCATCAGGCTCCCAGTCGCCCATCGTGAATTGATGCGAAGTCACGCGCGTACCCGGCTTCATGTTCAAAATGGTCGGGCGCAGCTTCAGATTCAGCTCAGGCAGCAGGTACATCGTGATGACGCTGGCCTTGCTGAAGTCTTCCTTAAAAACGTCACCCTGGATGATGCGGGTTTTGCCCTCGAGATTCTCGGCCTGCACGTAGCATTGCGCGAGCTTGGCCATGTCGGGGTTGTATTCGATGCCGACCGAAGTGGCGCCGATCTTTCCAGCCGCGATTGCAATCTTGCCGTCGCCGGCGCCCAGGTCATACACCGTATCCTGCGCTGTGACTTTAGCGAGCCGCAGCATGCGCTGCACGATCTCGTCGGGGGTCGGCACCCAAACCACGTCCTTCCCAGACTGGCCCACTTGCGGCTTGTAATCGCGATCGCACTCACGGCGATCCTTGGACTCGACATTGATTACGGCGGCGGCGAGCACGCCAGCCAGGGCGATTGCTGTACTGCTGCGAA
>JACCZX010000212.1 GCA_013695705.1 Burkholderiaceae bacterium
GCGCAACACTTCGACGTAGCCGCGCACTGACAGCTCACGCACGTGGTGCCAGGCGTCAAAGCCCGCGGCGATCATGCGGTCGCCGCCAACGCCGGCGCAGTGCACGTCGGGTGCGCGCTGCAGCACTTCGGCAATGACGGGCGCTGCGAGCAGGTCGCCGGAAGCTTCGCCTGCTACGAATACAACAGTGCGCTCACGCGCCATTAGCGGACGATGCCGCGCTGCGAGTTCTGCACGAAATTTTTCAGCGCGTCGATCGCTCCGGCCGAAGACGGATTCTGCTCGGACAAAGAGCTGAGTGCGTTGACGGCATCGGCGGCCGTCAACCCATCGCGATAGAGTGTCTTGTACGCACGGCGCAGGAGATTAATTGTCTCGGCGTCGACGCCGCGACGCTTCAGCCCTTCCGAGTTGATGCCGTGCGGCTCGGCTGGATTGCCGCTGCAGATCACGTAGGGTGGAACGTCGCGCAACACGATCGATCCGCCGGCAGCCATCGCGTGCGTGCCAACGGAGCAGAACTGGTGCACCGCTGTCATGCCACCCAGGATCACCCAATCGCCCAGTGTGACGTGCCCCGCCAACGTCGCGTTGTTGGCGAGAATCGTGTGATCGCCTACGACGCAGTCGTGCGCGATGTGGACCGACGCCATAATCCAGTTGTCCGCTCCGATACTCGTCACACCGCCGCCGCCGGCGGTGCCGAGACTGATGGTGCACGACTCGCGCAGCGTGTTGCCATCGCCGATCACGAGCTCGGTGTCTTCACCCGCGTATTTCTTGTCTTGCGGCACACCGCCGATCGCGCAGAATGAGAAGAAGTGGTTATTGCGCCCTATCGTCGTGCGGCCGCCGATGATGACGTGCGGACCGACCACTGAGCCCGCGCCAATCGTTACGCGAGGCCCGATCACACAATACGGCCCGATCTCGACGTCCTCCGCAACTTCGGCTGCGGGGTCGACGATGGAGCTCGCGTGCGCGCGCACGCTAGCGGTTCTCTTGCCCGTTGCGGTATGCGCACATCAGTTCGGCTTCGGCAACCAAGGCGCCATCGACCATTGCGCGTGTTTTAAATTTGCCGATGCCGCGCATCACGCGTGTCATTTCAACTTCAAGCCGCAGTTGATCGCCCGGCGTTACCGGCCGCTTAAAGCGCGCGCCGTCGATGCCTGCGAAATAGAACAACGTGCCGTCGCCCTGCTGCAGGTTCAGCGTTTTGTAGGTCAGAATTGCTGCGGCTTGCGCCAATGCTTCAATGATGAGCACGCCGGGCATCACCGGAACGCCGGGAAAATGTCCGACGAAATACGGCTCGTTGATCGTCACATTTTTCAAGGCGACGATGCGCACACCTGATTCGATTTCAAGCACGCGATCGATCATCACGAACGGATATCGATGCGGCAGCGTCTGCAGAATCTGCTGAATGTCCATCACTTCATTCATCTGTGATTCGGTCTTCCGGTTTCGCACCACTCTCCAGTCGGCGCACGCGCATTCGCAACTCCGGCAGGTTGCGCAGAACTGCTGCGGCATGTTCCCACTCGCGATGCTTCATCACTGGGAAAAACGCGGTGTAGTGCCCTGCTTCGGGCAGCGAGCTGGGTACAGCAGTCGCAGGTCCGATGCTTGACCCAGCGGCAATCGTCAGATGCCCACCGATCATCGCCGCGCCACCGATGCGACAGCCGCGTCCTATCCGGGTGCTGCCGGCGATGCCAACGCAGGCGGCGATAGCAGTGTGCGCACCGATGACGCAATTGTGTGCGATCTGAATCAGGTTATCGAGCTTGACCCCATCTTCGATGATCGTATCGCCCATCGCTCCACGGTCGACGGTCGTGTTGGCGCCGATTTCGACGTCGTCGCCGATTATGACCGCGCCGACTTGCGGAATTTTGATCCAGTGGCCTTCGTGCGGTGCAAAGCCGAAGCCATCGGAGCCAATCACCGCGCCACTGTGAACGATGCAGCGTGCGCCGACTTTGCAATCCTCGAGAATAACGGCGCGCGGATAAATGCGCGTGTCGTTGCCGATCATCGCGCGCGCACCGATCGCTGCGCCCGCTCCGATCCAGGCTCCGGTGGCGATAGTTGCACCTTCACCGATTGTTGCGCCGGCATCAACACGGGCCGACGCGTGAACCCGGGCGTCATCTGCAACGTGAGCACTGGTAGCAACGCCGGGTTTCAGCGATTCACGAGGCCTCAAGATCTGCGCGGCATGAGCGAACCACGCGTAAGGCTGTTCGCACACCGCCATTGCCGTCAGCGATGCAGTCAATGGCGCAGACTGGGCTTGCAACGCATCGCGCTCTGCAGAATTGAGGACGATCGCACCCGCCTGGGTGCTCAGCGCGTCGGCTCGATACCGTGGGTCGACAAGGAACGCGAGATCCGAACGCGTGGCCGCAGCCAGCGCGGCGATGCCGTTTAATTTGACGTCCGCGGCGCCAACGATGGTTGCCTGCAAATTGCCCGCGGAGCGATCGGCGACAGCGGTGCTGAGATCGGCCAGCGACACACTGACCGCTTTTGTCATCGTAACTAGCGGGCGGTGTTGAGCGCTCGCAGCACTCGTTCGGTAATGTCGATGCGGGGGTTGAAATAAACGGCTTCCTGCACGATCAAATCGAACTTTTCCTGCTCGGCGATTTGCCGAATGATCCGGGTGCTGCGCTCCTGCAGGCCCTGCATTTCTTCATTGCGCCGCTGATTCAGATCTTCGCGAAACTCGCGCTGCTTGCGTTGAAAGTCTCGATCGAGCTCGGCCAGCTCGCGCTGCCTGCGTCCGCGATCGGTTTCAGTCATCACCGGCGAGTCTTTTTCGAAACGCTCGGCCAAGCCCTTGAGCCGCGAGCCAGCGTCTTCCACTTCCTTCTGACGCTTGGCAAACTCGCCCTCTAGCTTCTGCAGCGCTGCGCGTGCTGGCGTCGATTCGCGCAGCAAACGTTCGGGATTCACAACTCCGATCTTAAATTCCTGTGCGTGTGCAAGCGGTGCCGCAACAATCAGTGTGGCCGCGCACAACGCTTTTACGAAAGTTCGCCACATGTCAAACATCTGTAATGCCTCCCCGGAAGCAAAAGAGTTTCTCACAATGTGGCCTGCAACAGCCGAATGCCTAGCCCGCCTGCCACGCCATCGACGCGCATGGCCGCGTTGCAAATGCTCGCAATACCTGCGGGTATTGCTGCGCTTTGCGCCTTGCCCTGCACGCCGAGTGGCGCGTCCTTCGGTCTTGATTCGACTGTTACAGGCCACTAGAACCCGGTGCCGATCTGGAACTGAAAACGTTGCACGCGATCTTCGGGTTTGCGATTGAGCGGATATGCGTAAGAGAGTTTCAGCGGTCCGAGCGGCGAAATCCAGGCAACGCCCACGCCGACGGAGTAACGCAAATTCCCAAGATCAATTTTCTCTTTATCGTAAATTGGGCGATTCATAGCGGTCCCGATCGGATTGCCATTGGCGTCGCGCCGCACCTGCAGTCCCCACACCTGACCCGCGTCGACGAACGACAGCGCACGCAGCGTGCGATCGGCGCCCGGGATTGGAACGTATGCCTCGAGTGAGAGATTCAGGCGTCGATTGCCGCCGAGCGGGCTGCCATCGACATCGCGCGGGCCAAGACTGCCTGTTTCAAAGCCGCGCACGCTGCCGATGCCGCCCACGTAATAGTTCTTGAAAAATGGATAGGCGTCGCCACCATAGCCGTCGCCGTAGCCGATTTCGCCGTTGAATGCGAACGTCACGCGCGGAAAGAACTGAAAGAACTGTTGATACTGATAGTTCAATCGGTAGTACTGCAAGTCAAGCGCGGGCAATCCGATTTCGCTGAACGCGCGTTGATAGCGGCCGCGCGTAGGCACCAGCAGGTTGTCGCGGTCGTCGCGAGACCATCCTGTCGTCAATGCCAGTGAATTGGATTTTTCACCAAACTGCTCGACATACTCGACATATCGCAGTGGCGAAAATGGCGTTAAATCGATGCTGGTGTTCTCATAGCGCAGCCCGAAAAACACACGATCGAATTCTGTAAACGGCACGCCGAACACAACACCGGCGCCGCGCGTTGAGTATCCGACGCTCGAGAGTCCGAGTTTAGCCAAATCGGACTTGCGATCGAACAACTCGATCGAGCGGCTGATCCCTTCCGGGGTGACATACGGATCGGTGTGTGCGATCGCGATCACGCGATTCGCCGTACTAGTGTTGATCTCAAGCGACAGGGCATTTCCGGAGCCGAACAAATTCTGTTGCGCAATGCCTGCGCTCAACACCAGCCCCTCGGCGCTCGAATAGCCGGCGCCGATCTGTATGTTGCCGGTCGCGCGTTCCTTGACCGTAACGTTGACGTCGACCTGGTCGGGCGCGGATGGCACCGCCGGTGTTTCAATCGTGACAGATTCGAAAAAGCCGAGCCGGTCGATGCGGTCGCGCGACAGGCGCACGCGGTCCGAATCGAACCACGCGCTTTCGTACTGCCGCACTTCGCGTCGAACCACTTCATCGCGCGTGCGCGTGTTGCCGGCCACGTTGACGCGGCGAACATAAACGCGCCGACCGGGGTCGACCACGACGGTGAACGCGACCTGCCGTTTTTCGCGATCTGGTTCCGGGATCGGATTGGCGCTTGCGAATGCATATCCGAGCGTGCTCATACGGTCGGTTACCCGCTTGGCGACCGCATTGATGCGCTCGGCACTGAACACTTCGCCAGACTTGACGTCGAGCAGCGGCTGCAGCTCTTCGTCGAGACCGAGCAGCTCGCCGGTCAGCTTGACGCCTGAGACTGTATAGCGCTCGCCTTCGGCCACGCTGATCGAGACGAAAATCTCACGCTTATCCGGACTGATCGATACCTGTACCGAATCGATCTTGAAGTCGAGATAGCCGCGGTTCAGGTAGTAAGAGCGCACCGACTCGAGATCGGCCGACAGCTTTTGGCGCGAATACTGATCACGCTTGGTGTACCAGGACAGCCAGTTGGGAGTGGTGAGCTCCATCTGGCTGCGCAATACGCCGTCGCTGAAAACGGTATTGCCGGTAAACGCGATGGAGCGAATGCGCGAGATCTCACCTTCGTTCACCGCAACCGATACGTTGACTCGATTGCGCTCAATCGGCGTTACGGTGGTCTTGACTTCGACTCCATACAGGCCGCGCGACAGATACTGACGGCGCAGCTCCTGCTCGGCGCGCTCGAGCAACGAGCGATCGAAAATGCGGCCGTCGGCCAGCCCGACGTCGCGCAGCGACTTGAGCACCTGATCCTTCTCGAATTCGGTGACGCCCGCGAGATCGATCGCGGAGATTGCGGGTCGCTCATCGACGATTACGACCAGCACGTCGCCGTCGACCTCGAGCCGGACGTCCTTGAACAAACCGCTGGCGTAGAGCGCTCGAATCGCCTGCGTGCCGCGCTCCGGATCGAAGCGGTCGCCGACGCGTATCGGCAGATAGGAAAACACGGTACCCGCCTCAGTGCGCTGCACGCCTTCGACGCGGATGTCGCGTACGACGAATTCCTGAGCGGACACGGTAACGCACCAGGCAGCGATGACTGCGGCCGCAATATGGCGCAAAGTTGTAGGAGCGCGGCGCCCGAAAGCTTCGCGGCGATTCAAATTGCCGTCCCCGTTTGAATTGTTGTTTTAGAAATCAGGAGAGCAACCGCAAGAGGTCGTTGTAAAGAGCCAGCACCGTCAACAATCCAAGTACTGCAACGCCGGCGCGCTGGCCCCACTCGACCACCCAATCTGCAGGCGGGCTGCCCTTGAAAATTTCAATTAGATAATACAGTAGGTGTCCGCCATCGAGCATCGGGATCGGCAACAGGTTCAACACTGCAAGGCTGATCGACACCAAGGCGAGGAAACCAAGAAACGCAGCGAGCCCGATTCTCGCGGTTTGTCCTGCGTAATCGGCAATCGTGACCGGACCCGACAGATTTTTCCAGGATGCTTCACCCGTCAACATCTTGCCCAGCATCTTCAGCGAGAACACCGCGGTGTCGGCCGTCTTCTCGACAGCACGCGGAATACTTTCGAGGGGCCCGTATTGCACCTTGATCGGCGCCAGGCGGTCGGTCAACTCGGCGCCGATCCGCCCGAAGGTGTTACCGCCTTCGGTAATGCGCGCCGGCGTCAATTTAAAGTTGACCCGCTTTTCGTCGCGTTCGACGCCGAGCTCGATCGGCTGCTCGGCCGAGGAGCGGATAGAAGAACGCAAGCGCTCTGCCGATGCGATCGGTTTGCCATCGAGCGAAACAATACGATCGCCCGTGCGCAGCCCTGCTTGATAAGCGGGGCTTGCATCGGAAACCTGGCCTACCCGCGTCGGGCCCTGATACAAAACGAAGCCCAGGCGTCCGACCAAATCCCCGTCGAGATCTTCGGGTGCTATCGCAATCGGTTGCAGCGTCAACGTGCGGCGCTGCTGATCGCTGCTTTCGACTTCCACCTCGAACGTTTGATTCGATACGGCTCGTTGCAGTAACAGCCAGCGTAATTCGTTCCACGAACGCACCGGAGCACCGGCGACATCCACCACCGTATCGCCCTTCATCAGACCCGCGCGCTCGGCCGAACTGGCAATCGTCGGGCTCCCGACCACGGCAGCCGGCTCGAACACGCCAACGACGCTGAGAAACCAGTACACCGCCACCGCCAGCATCAGATTGGCCACCGGACCTGCGAGGACAATCGCGATTCGCGTGAACACCGGCTGGCGATTGAATGCACGCGGCAAATCTTCCGCCGCAATTGGCAGGCATTCGGGATCGCGCTCGTCGAGCATGCGTACGTAGCCGCCGAGCGGCAGAGCGGCGACCACCCACTCGGTGCGATCGGCGCCACGAACCCAACGCGCCAGTGGACGGCCGAAGCCGATCGAAAAGCGCAGCACTTTGACACCTGCTTTTTTCGCCACCCAGTAGTGACCAAACTCATGGATGACGACCAGGACGCCGAGCGTTAACAGAAAAGCGGCAATCGTCGTTATCAATGTCATCTGATTTTTTCCATTACACAGTCGCCGGCTCGTTCGCGCGCCTCGCGATCGATCTCGATCACATCGTCAAAACTCTGCGGCGGCGGCGGATCATAACTTTCGAGCACCTGTTCGATGGTCGGTGCAATTTCAGTAAAGCGCAACCGTTGTTCGAGAAATGCTTGGACCGCGATTTCGTTGGCGGCGTTCAAAACGACACTGGCGCCACCACCGCGTCCGAGAGCAGCATAGGCATAGTCAAGGCAGCGAAAGCGGCGCCGATCCGGCGCTTCGAACGTCAACGGCCCCGCGTGGGCGAAGTCGAGCCGTTTCGCGCCGCTCGCGATGCGCTCGGGCCACGCAAGTGCATACGCCAACGGCGTACGCATATCGGGCGATCCCATTTGCGCGAGCACCGAGCCATCGGCGAACTCGACCATTGAATGGATCACGCTTTGCGGATGGATCACGATGTCAATGCGATCGGCCGGTATGCCAAATAGCCAGCTCGCCTCGATCACTTCGAGGCCCTTGTTCATCAACGTCGCGGAATCAACCGAGATCTTCCGGCCCATCACCCATTTCGGATGAGCGCACGCCTGGTCCGGCGTGACCTCGTCAAGGTCATCGCGATTGAGAAACGGACCGCCAGAGGCCGTAAGCACCAGACGCACACCGGCACGCTCGGTAGCGCGCACCCCGGATAAGCACTGATGAATGGCGTTGTGTTCGCTGTCGACCGGCAACAGGCTGCCACCCCCGCGCTGCACCGCTGCCATTAGCAGCGCACCCGCGCAGACGATCGCTTCCTTATTCGCCAACAGCAATCGCTTGCCCGATTCGGCCGCTGCCAAGGTGGGCTCGAGTCCGGCCGACCCGACGATCGCGGCGAGCACCGTATCGCAATTGGGCGTGTTTGCAACCTCGATCAGCGCGTGACGGCCAGCACGGGCGATGGTTCGTGCGCCGCGCGCATTCAGTGCATCGCGCAACGGACGTTCCAGGTCGTCGTTTCCAATCACTGCAATGTCGGCGCTAAATTTGACCGCGATATCGGCCAGATCATCGACGTTTGACTGCGCTGTCACGGCGTGCACGCGATAGCGTTCCGGGTAGCGCGCAATGATGTCGAGCGCGCTGGCGCCGACCGATCCGGTCGCGCCCAGCAGCGTGATGTTGCGCATCAGCGGACCAGCCATTGAATCAACACCGCGGCCGGGAGCAGCGGCATCATTGCGTCGACTCGATCGAGCACGCCACCATGGCCCGGCAGTAGCTGGCTGCTGTCCTTAACACCCGCCTGCCGCTTCAACAGGCTTTCGAACAAATCGCCAATCACCGACAGCGCAACCAGCAGCGTCAGGATTAACAGAGTTGCAAGCACGCCGATCGTAGTGAACAAGTGATTCGAATAAATCGGGGCGACGGGAAAAAAAAGACGAACGATCAATGCGGCCAGCAGTACTGCCAGCATCGCGCCTGCAACACCGGCCCAGGTCTTACCCGGGCTGATGTGCGGCGCAAGCTTGCGCCGCCCAAACGCGCGGCCTGCAAAG
>JACCZX010000237.1 GCA_013695705.1 Burkholderiaceae bacterium
CGCTCTTGCGAAACGCCGCGGCGTTGTCGCCGCCGAGAAACATTTCCTTGCGAAGCTGCTTGTCCATAATTTCATAACCGCCGACATCTCGATCGCCAACGAGCGCCGCGCCTTCGAATTCGAAGACACAGAACTGCGGACTGTTGTAGATCATGGTGACCATTGCGCGATCCTTTAGTGCGGCTTATCTACAATATCGGTACCTCCCGGCGCGAATCAAGTGGCATCCTGTAGCCGTGGCTTCGCGAAGTCCAAACGGCGAGTAAACGCTAACTCTTGCGCAGTGGTTATCTGCGCCAAAACCCGGGTGTCAGCAAAACAAGCACCGCGAACAGCTCCAGTCGGCCAAGCAGCATCGCAAACGTGCAAACCCAGGTCTGAAATTCGTTGAGAACTCCAAAGTTAGAGGCTGGCCCGACCTGATTCAATCCGGGGCCGGTGTTGTTGACGCAGGCAACGATGGCAGTGAATGCTGTCGTGACGTCGAGTCCGGAAAGCAGCAACAGAAAGGTGAGCCAGATAATCGCGCCGCCATAAATCAACATGAACGCGAGCACGGCGAAGATCACATTGTTTTCGATGACCTTGCTGCCAACGCATACCGGGTTGATCGAACGAGGATGAAGGACGCGTGTCGCCTCACGCCGCGCCTGCTTAATCAGAATCACTGCCCGAATCATTTTGATGCCGCCGCCAGTGGAGCCGGCGCAGGTCGCAAACCCCGCCACGAAAAGCATCAGCAGCGGTGCGAAAATCGGCCATAGGTTGTAATCAACGTTTGAATATCCGGTGGTGGTAGCCACCGAAACAGCGTTGAACAGCGCGTAGCGGAACGAAGTTTCCCAGTCGGGATAGACGCTCTGCATAAATAAAAACACGCTGATCACCAACACTGTGGCGATCAGCGTAAACACATACGCACGGGCTTCCGAATCTCGCCAATACGGCAGCAGCGAGCGCTGTCGCCAGGCGACGAAGTGCAGCAGGAAGCTGAAACCCGCCAAGGTCATGAAGATAACTGCCACATATTCGATGGCCGGCGAGTTCCAGTACGCAAAGCTCGCGTCGTGCGATGAAAAGCCGCCGAGCCCCATGGTTGACCCCATGTGCATGAATGCATCGCTCCAACTCATTCCCGCCAAGCGATATGCGAGAAAACACGCAAACGACAGCACGAAATAAATCGCGTACAGCGCCTTTGCCGTGTCGGCAATGCGCGGCGTCAATTTGGTTTCCTTCATGGGCCCGGAGAGCTCGGCCTTAAATGCCTGTGCACCGCCAACGCCGAGCGCCGGCAGAATCGCCACCACCAGCACCAGGATTCCCATGCCGCCGATCCACACCATCAGGTGGCGCCAGACATTGATTGACAGCGGCAGAAGGTCAAGGCCCGAAAGAGCGGTAGCTCCAGTCGCGGTCAGTCCTGACATTGCTTCGAAATACGCATCGGTAAACGACAGGTCGGGCAGTTGCAGTAGCAAAGGCAGAGTCGCAAACGTCGGTAACACCGTCCACACCAGCGTGACCAGCAAGAAGCCGTCGCGCACCTGCAACTCGCGCCGAAACCGGCGCGTCGCCAGCATCAATGCCAGACCACAACCCACAGTGATGAGCAGCGCGATGTCAAAACTTCTTTGCGCTCCATCGTCGCCAGCGACTGCAAACGCCAACGGCACCAGTAGCGTCGCCGCGAACATCATCACGACGTAGCCAAGAACATTCAAAACAGGGAGGGTGGAACGTGCGAGCGCGTTCATATACGAGAGGCAGCGGCGCGGATTATGCGCTGCGGCGTGTTACCGCTCGCGCTTGAACGGCGCCGCTTCCACCGTATTACAAAGCACCGCCACAACTGACGATTTCACGTTCGGGTGCGTACGCGCCTTCCGGCACGTTACTTACCGACCGTACAGTACGCTAGGCAGCCACAGCCCGATCTGCGGGAACACGTACAGCGCGAAAATCGCAATCACCTGGATCCCCATGAACGGCAGCATTCCCGCAAAGATCTGGTTCAGCGTCACGTGCGGCGGCGACACGCCCTTCAGATAGAACGCCGCCATCGCGACCGGCGGCGATAAAAACGCCGTCTGCAGATTCAGCGCGACCAGTAGACCGAAGAACAGCGGATCAACGCCGTACTGCGGCAGCAGCGGAACGAAGATCGGCATGAAGATCACGATGATCTCGGTCCACTCGAGCGGCCAGCCGAGAATGAAGATGATCACCTGCGACAGCAGCAGGAATTCGATCGGTGTCAGCCCCAGTGACGTTACCCATTTTTCGATGATCTCCTGACCGCCGAGCAATGCAAACGACGCCGAGAAAATTGACGCGCCGACAAAAAGCCAGCACACCATCGCCGACGTTTTTGCGGTGAGGAAAGCGGAGTCGCGGACAACGGCGTAATTCAGGCGGCCGTAGGCGGCGGCCAGCAACAAGCCGCCCAGTGCACCAGCCGCAGCCGCCTCTGATGGTGTGGCCAAGCCGAACACAATCGAACCGAGCACCGCGATGATCAGCACCGCGAGCGGAAAGAACGATCCCAGCAACATTTTGAAAACTTCGAGACGCTCAAAGGTGAATTTGGCGTAAAAAATCGCCAAAAGAGCGACGCAGACGGCAAGTGCAATCCAGAACGCCAGCGGAGCAGCGACCGACGCTGCAGGCTCAGCCGGCGCCGTCGCGCTTTCAACCGGCGCCTCGACGGCCGCAGGCGGCGCGGTCGGTGTCTGAGCGGCGGCGCCCTCGACCGGCGGCTCCTGCAATCCACCCTCAACGGGTGGCGGCTCGGCCAAACCGCCCGATGACTGATAGGCGCTGCTGCCCGCGTCGCTGGCCGAACCCATTTCCTGCAGCCCACCGATGTCCTGCACCGTTGGCGGCGCTGTGACTGTTCGGTACACAAGCCCCAGGATCAGCACGATCATCAGAGCCGGGAGTACGGTAACGCCGAGCTGAAACGCCATCGTGCGAGCCGGCACTCCTGCATTGCCTCGCCCTTTGAAACCGCGCACCAGCGCCGAGAGCGCGCCAGCGCCGGTCTTAGATAGTTGCTGCGCAAAAGGCGGGAGATCGACCCGCCGTTCCTCTTGCGACAGCGGCGGCATCAAGCTGGGCTTGATCTTCGCAAGGATGATGATGTAGCCGACATATAGGGCGGCCAGCATGATTCCTGGAAAAAACGCGCCTGCGTAAAGCTGAACCACCGACACCCCCGCGGTCGCTCCATAGACGATCAGCAACACAGACGGGGGAATTAAAATGCCGAGGCAGCCACCTGCAGTGATGGCGCCGGCGCCGACCTTGATGCTGTAACCGGCCTTGATCATCGCGGGAAACGCCAGCAGCCCCATTAACGTTACGACTGCGCCGACGATTCCAGTTGCAGTTGCGAAGATGGCGCAGGTAACGATCGTGGCTACCGCTAACGACCCCGGCACTCGCGCCATCGCCAGATGCAAGCTTCTAAATAGTTTTTCGATCAGGTTGGCGCGTTCGACCAAGTAGCCCATGAACACGAAAAGCGGAATCGCGATCAAGACGTCATTCGACATCACCGCGTAGGTGCGCTGGACCATCAAATCGAGAATCTGCCCTAGCGCGAGCCCAGGATCGACACTGCGGTAGGCGAACCAGCCGAACAGCATTCCCATTCCCATCAGCGTGAATGCAGTAGGGAAGCCCAGCATGATCGCAACCACCACCAGCCCGAGCATCAGCAATCCAAGATGGCCGGTCGTAATCGCCGTCGCCTGCAACAGCATGAACGCGCTGCCAGCAATCAGCAGCGCCATCAGCGAAAAGCCAAACCACAGTTCTTTCCTCATGGCTTGGGCTGCACGAGGTACCGATCAAGCTTCGCTATATCTTCGTCTTTAACGTGCACCATTTGCTTGAGCTGGTCGACGTCGACTTCCTCGACGTCCTGCTCGCGCGATGGCCATTGACCCTGCTGCAGGCAGATCACGCAGCGAACGATCTCGACCAGGCCCTGAAGCAAAAGAATTGCCCCGGCGATCGGAATCACGGTCTTGAACGGATAAATCGGCGGACCGTCCGCCGTGATGTTGGAATGTTCGTTGATCGCCCACGATTCGGCGGCATAGGTATAACCGGCCCAGGCTAGAGCGACCACACCCGGGATAAAGAAAACGATGTAAAGCGTCAGGTCGATCGCGGCCTGTGTGCGCGGCTGAAAGAAGCCATACAGCACGTCGCCTCGCACGTGACCGTTCTTCGACAGCGTGTACGCGCCCGCCATCATGAACATCGTGCCGTACATCATGGTCATTGCATCAAAAGCCCACGCGTGCGGCGTTCCGAGTACGTAGCGTGAAAACACTTCCCATGACACGAACAAAGTCAGCGCGACGATCAGCCACGCAAACATCTGTCCAACCCAGGTGCTCAATCGATCGACGGCAAGCAACACTTTTTGCAATGATTCTCCTGCCGCTGTCCGCGGTCCGACTAATCGGTAGACGTTACGGCTGCCTCAAAAAAAAACACCACCCGGCCTGGCCGGATGGTGTTCACGAGCTGCACGCAATAACTAAGCCTTCTTATTTGTGGTTGCTGCCGGCTTTCCGAAATAATGGTTGAATGCCATGCCCCGATTGACGTTGGTATCCAGATCCCAACGCACCGCACGCTCGGCAAATGCGCGTTGCGATGCTTCGATCTCCTTGAACAGCGGATTTTCGCTCGACTTCTTCGTAGCCGCTTGATCGTAAGCCGTTAGCTGTTGTTGCAATATGGCCGTTGGAGTGCGGTAGAACTTAACGCCTTGCTTGGACTGCATTTCGGCGTAGTCCTTCGAATAGCGGTCGACCGCCTTCCACGACATATCAGCCGATGCCGCTTCGACGCCGTTCTCGATGATCGCCTTCATGCGTGCCGGCAGCGCGTCGTATCGTGTTTTGTTAAACATGATCTCGAACTGCTCAGCGTTCTGGTGAAAGCTTTGCAGCATGCAGACCTTTGAAACGTCGGGAAAACCGAGGACGCGATCCGAGCTTGCGTTGTTAAATTCGGCCGCATCGAGCAGGCCGCGATCCATCGCTGGAACGATCTCGCCGCCCGGCAACGCATTGACCGCTGCGCCCATGGCGGTGAATAAGTCGATCGAGAGACCAACCGTGCGGAATTTCAACCCTTTTAAGTCATTGGCACTGGTCACGGGCTTCTTGAACCAGCCAAGCGGCTGAGTCGGCATCGGCCCGTAAGGAAACGAAACGACGTTGGCGCTGATCGAGTTATAAAGTTTGGTCAACAGGTCCCGGCCACCGCCGTATTTGTGCCAAGAGAGCAGCATGTTGGCATCCATCCCGAACGAAGGACCGGAGCCCCACAATGCAAGGGCGTTCTGCTTGCCGTAGTGATAGGCGAGCACACCATGCCCGCCGTCGAGCGTGCCCTTCGATACCGCGTCGAGGAGCCCGAACGCGGGAACTACCGCGCCTGCCGGCAATACCTCGATTTTGAGTTCGCCGCCGGTCATGTCATTAATCTTCTTGGCGAAATCGTTGGCGTATTCGTGGAAGATGTCCTTGGCCGGCCAGGTACTCTGCCAGCGCATTGAAATCGGCGTCGCCTGACCCTTGGCAATCATCGGGAAGCCAAGCGCTACCGCACCGGCGCCCGCGGCCCCCGACAGAAACTTGCGGCGCTTGCTAACTGACGGCGTGCCTATCGGCGCGTCGCCTTTGAGCTCATCATTTTTCTTGAGAAAGTCCATCAGAAGCCTCCTTGGTGATGCCATCTATCGTTTGTAAACATCGCGAATGTCTGCCACTGCAACTGCAACTGCCGGAACGAAGTGCGGCAATCGCACAGTTGCAACAGTCGCCGGACCCATGCCGCAAGCGCGCATTCTATTGAACGCAACGCTCGTTGTGACCGGCGCATGACCAACCTCGCGTAAGTCCCAACAGCATCAGTTCGCCGCACCGCACAACCGCTAGAAAAACCCCAGCCCGACCGTAAACATCTTCTCGACGCGCGGAATGA
>JACCZX010000257.1 GCA_013695705.1 Burkholderiaceae bacterium
CGAAAGCGTTGGCCACGCACGGCTTCACGCACCAAAAGCAGGCTCGAATAGCGGATGGCCGAGCGTTTGCGCCGGCGCAGGATGAAAACGTAGGCCGCGATAAGCAGCGGAATCGCCAGCAACAGCCAGAGCATGTCCGGCCACAAAAATCGCATCGTTGATTCCTGTTAGCGACTCATTAGCACATTAGCGCGACGTGAAAACCGGCACGGGCACGAAACATTTTCCCAAAACTATGCTCATATGACAGGCCAAATAGCGTCCCTGTTCCTGCTGGCGATTACTCTATCACCCGTCCCGTGCTACTTTTTCTCGATGAAACGGCCTGCGCTTTATAGCTCCGCAAAACCAGCGCGCAGCGATCCGCCCGCGCCGCCCGCAGTGACGCCGCCTCTGGTCATCACATCGGCCAAGCAGGGGCGTGTTGGTTCGTTTGCGAGCCGGCATGACCGTGCCCTGCTGGTGCTCGGCGGCATGCTGATAGCCTTGGGCCTGTTCATCGTGCGCGACGAGATGCGGCCCGCGTCGAACGAGTTGTCGCAGGACGACATCGACGCTGCTGTTTTGCATACCCTTGAAACCAAGACGTTGCCGTCGCGGGCGGCAAAAGCTGCCGCCTTGGTCATGCAATCGGTGGTGCGAGTGCGCGGCTATGACGAGGACGACGAGCCGGGTGCGGGCGAGCGCATGAACGGCGTAGGTTCCGGCGTCGTCATCGTCGACAACGGCACGATTTTGACCAACCTGCACGTGGTCACCGGCGCCAAGCGCATGTCGGTTACGTTTTTCGACGGCACCGAGTCCGAGGTCGAAATGATTGGCGCCTATCCCGAAAACGATCTTGCGGTTATTCGCGCCAAGAAGTTACCGGACGATCTGCAGGCGGCGACGATGGGCTCGACCGCGCATCTGCAGTCTGGCGATGAAGTCGTCGCGGTCGGCTTTCCGTTCGGCATCGGGCCGTCGACCAGTGCCGGTGTGGTATCCGGACTCAACCGCGAGTTTCGCTCAAAGGAGGGTAAGCGCGTTTTGACTGGATTGATTCAGTTCGACGCCGCGGCCAATCCGGGCAATTCGGGTGGGCCACTGGTGACAATGAGCGGCGAAGTAGTCGGCATTGTGACCGCGATATTGAATCCAACCGGGCCGACCTTCGCCGGCATCGGCTTCGCCGCGACGATTGAAGCCGCTGGCGGAGCAGTGGGAATTCCTCCTTTTTAAGGCCCAACAAAAGTGCACCCCTACTTTTGTTCCATTAGGTAGCGAACAAAATCGCTGGCGGAGCCAGACGATTTTTCGAAAGTAACTACAGGAAAGACACGTGGACGAATATTCAAATCGCAATGCCGGCGCGTTGATGCAAAACGTGCTGTATGAAGTCAAGCGCATCGTCGTCGGCCAGGATCACTTTCTTGAGCGCGTGCTGGTTGCGATCCTGGCGCAGGGACATTTGCTGGTCGAGGGCGTGCCGGGTCTGGCCAAGACACTGACGGTCAACACGCTGGCGAAAACGATCCGCGGACAGTTCAAGCGCATTCAGTTCACGCCCGACTTGCTGCCGGCCGATCTGATCGGCACGCGCATGTACAACCAGAAATCAGGCGAGTTCTCTACCGTGCTCGGCCCGGTGTTCACCAACCTTCTGCTGGCCGACGAGATCAATCGCGCGCCGGCCAAGGTGCAAAGTGCGCTGCTTGAGGTGATGCAGGAGCGGCAGGTAACGATTGCCGGCGAATCGCATCGCGTGCCCGAGCCGTTTCTCGTGATGGCGACGCAAAATCCGATCGAAACCGAAGGCACTTATCCGCTGCCCGAAGCGCAGGTCGACCGCTTCATGATGAAGGTGCTGGTCGGCTATCCAAGCGAGGAAGAAGAGTTCGTCATTGTCGAACGAGTGACCGGCGTGGCGACCACGGTGAGCGCCGTATGCAGCACCACGCAGCTGCTGGAGTTGCAGGCCGAGTGCCGCAAAATCTACGTCGATCCCGGACTGATGCAGTACGCGGTGAAGCTGGTTTCTGCCACGCGGCGGCCGGAGCGTTACGGCATGAAAGACATGGCGCGCTACATCACATTCGGCGCCAGCCCGCGCGCGACGATCAACATGATCGAAGGCTCGCGCGCGCTCGCATTTCTGCGCGGGCGCAGCTACGTGCTGCCCGAGGACGTCATCGACCTGGTGCCCGACGTGCTGCGGCATCGACTGGTACTGAGCTACGAAGCGCTGTCCGATGGCCAGACAGCCGATCAAATCGTGATGCGCGTGCTGCAGTCGATCCCCGCGCCGGACAAACCGCTGGAAGCGCATGTTCGGGTTGCCGCGGCTTCGTAAGCCGCCCCCTGATGCACCCGCAGCCAACGAACCGGTCGCGCGACCGGATTCTGAGCTGCTGCTGCGCCGGCTCGAGTTCACCGTACTGCGCCGGCTCGACGGCCTGCTGCAGGGCGACTATCGAACGTTGTTTCGCGGCTTCGGACTCGATCTGGCCGATCTGCGCGAATACCAATTGAACGACGACGTCCGGTACATCGACTGGAACGTCACCGCGCGCCTGCAGACGCCGCACGTACGAGAGTTTCAGGAAGACCGCGAAGTCGCCGCGTGGTTCGTGCTCGACCTATCTGGCTCGGTCGACTTCGGCTCACAGCAAAAGCGCAAGCGCGAGTTGTCAGCCGAGCTGGTCGCCGTGCTCGCGCGTTTGTTCACGCGCTACGGCAATCGCGTCGGCGCAATTTTGCACACGCATCACGCCAACGAAATGATCCCTGCGCGCAACGGCCGGCGCCACGTGCTGCACGTGCTCGATCGCATGCAACGAATGGAAACTGCGCGCACCGGTAAGGAAACCGATCTGGCCGAGCTGCTGGCGCTGGCACACCCGATGATCAAGCGCCGCTCGGTTGTGTTCGTCGTCTCGGACTTCATCAGCAAGCCTGATTGGGGCCGGCAGCTTGCGCTACTGGCGCGACGCCATGAAGTCGTTGCAGTCCGCCTATACGATCCGATGGAGCTCGAGCTGCCCAACCTCGGGCTGGTCGTAATGCAGGACGCCGAAACCGGCGACCAGATTTTTGTCGACACGCACGACCGCCGTTTTCGCCAGCGTTTCGCCGACGCTGCCAGACAACGTGAAGAAGCGTTGCGTGCGGGGCTCGCCGAGGCAGGCGTTGATTGTCTGGAACTGACGACCGATGAACCGCTCGATCAGGCATTGCTGCGCTTTACGCAGCTGCGTAAACGGCGCAGCCAGCTGGCCACGGGTGTGTCGGCGTCGCGCGCACTTAACCGAGCAAGTTAGACCCGATGCTCGACACCGGCTCTCTGACGTTTCTCTGGCCGAGCATGCTGTGGCTGCTGGTGATAGTCCCACTCATGGCCGCGCTTTACTGGGTGCTGCTGAGGCGGCGCTCAAAAGAATCGAGCCGCTACGCGAGTCTTGAAACCGTCGGCGGCCACGCACTTGGCACCGCGAGCAGCATGCGCCGCATGCTGCCGGCACTGTTTTGGGTTCTGGCGCTGACTGCGCTGATCATGGCCATTGCGCGCCCGCAGGCCGCGCTGACACTGCCCGCAAGGCTCGACGCGATCATTCTTGCGCTCGACATGTCGAACAGCATGCGCGCGACCGACATCAAACCGAACCGCCTGACCGCCGCACGTGACGCGGCCAAGACTTTCATCGAAGCGCAACCACGCAATGTTCGAATTGGCGTAGTCGCGGTCGCCGCCTCCGCGGCCGTGGTGCAATCACTCACCAATAATCGCGAAGATATTGCCGCGGCGATCGACCGGCTGGAAACGCAGCGTGGCACCGCTCTGGGCTCTGGCCTGATCATCGCACTCGATGCGCTGCTGCCTGCAGCTCGGATTGACGTCGAAGAGTTCATCAATCCACGCGCAGGTGAGAAGAAAATCAGACGAACCGACGAGTTGCCGGCGCGCGAACCCAAGGGCGACAACAAGCAGGTTGCGATCGTTCTGCTGTCGGATGGCCAGAGCAACGTCGGGCCAGACCCGCTGAAGGCGGCCGAGATCGCGTCCGATTACGGGGTGCGCATTTACACAGTGGGCATCGGCACAACTGAGGG
>JACCZX010000281.1 GCA_013695705.1 Burkholderiaceae bacterium
CGATGGCGCTCATTGACCTCATGCCCGTATATACGCGCTGCCAGAGTGCCGCGCTCGACCGGGCACTTTTGAGAGCCGAGCCGCATCGTGCCGCCAAGATCGGATTGCGCATCGCGCCGTTCGATACGGCCGGTGTGATCGGTCCACTCGGAGATCAGTGCCACGACCGGATGCGGGGTGTCGGGATCAAACTCGGTCGAGTTCGCACCGGCCAATCCGCAAACATTGCGCGCAAACTCGATCGTCGCCAATTGCATGCCGAGGCAAATGCCGAGATACGGCAGATCGTTTTCGCGCGCGTGGCGGATGGCTGCAATCTTGCCCTCGGTGCCGCGCTTGCCGAAACCGCCCGGCACCAGGACGGCGTCGACTTTGTCGAGCGACGCAGCGCCGTCAACTTCGATCTGCTCGGAATCCAGATACTCGATTTTCACCTTGGTGCGTGCGTTGATGCCGGCGTGCATCAGCGCTTCGATCAGTGACTTATACGAGTCCGAGAGCTCGACGTACTTGCCAACCATGCCAATCGTGATTTCACGCTCCGGGTGTTCAAGCGCATAGACCAGCTTCTCCCAACTGGTCAGATCCGCAGGCTTGGCGATGATGCCGAGCTTGAAGCAGACGATCTCATCGAGCCCCTGCTTATGCAGCATCGAGGGAATCTTGTAGATCGAGCTCACATCCCACGCCGAAATCACGGCGTCGATAGGCACATTGGAGAACAACGAAATCTTGGCGCGCTCGTCTTCGGGAATCGGTCGATCGGCACGACACAGCAAAACGTCGGGAAAAATGCCGATCTCGCGCATCTTCTGCACGCTGTGTTGCGTGGGCTTGGTCTTGAGCTCGCCGGCCGAAGGAATGAACGGCACCAATGTCAAATGGACGTAACAGGCAGAGGTCTGGCCCAAGCGCAATTTCATCTGGCGCACCGCTTCGACAAACGGCAGTGATTCGATGTCGCCAACGGTGCCGCCGATTTCGACGATCGCCACGTCGGTCTTGCCGTCCCATGCGGCGCGCGCACCGCGCTCGATGAAGTCCTGAATCTCGTTCGTTATGTGCGGAATGACCTGCACTGTCTTGCCAAGATATTCTCCACGCCGTTCCTTCTTGATCACCGAGTCATAGATCTGGCCGGTCGTGAAGTTGTTCACCTTCCGCATCTTGGCGGAGATAAAACGCTCGTAGTGCCCGAGGTCGAGATCGGTCTCCGCCCCGTCCTCGGTGACGAACACTTCGCCATGCTGAAACGGCGACATCGTGCCGGGGTCGACGTTGATGTACGGGTCGAGCTTTATCAGGGTGACTTTGAGGCCGCGCGATTCGAGGATCGCGGCAAGCGAGGCGGCCGCGATCCCTTTTCCAAGTGAGGAGACCACGCCACCGGTAACGAACACGTACTTGATCATCGCGGCTACTTGATCATCGCTATCGCGACTACCGGTAAAGCGAAAGTATACAGATTGGAATTCAGTCGATCGCAATGTTGCGCGCAGCGAGTGCACGCCGCGCACGGTCCGGGTAGTCGGTAATGATGCCGTCGACGCCGAGCGCGGCCATGCGCTCGATTTCTGCCGGATCGTTGATGGTCCACGGAATTATCTTGAGCTTTAACGCCTGCGCTTCTGCGATGTTTTCCGGCGTTACGTTGCGCCAGAAGGGTGTCCAGATGCTGCAACCGGCGGCCTGCGCCATGCGTGGCAGTGACCCTCCATAGTCGGCACCTTTCAGCCCCGCGTGCCACGGCGATGCGCCGGATGCATCGGGTACGACAGTATTCGTCCCTGACGAATCGATCGTCAAACAGGAGGTCCGCAATTCGGGCGCAAGCTTTTTCACTTCACGCAACGTCCGCCAATCGAACGATTGCACGACAACCCGGTCGCTCATTCTGGCTGCACGAACGGCGTCGACCACGGCGCGCGCGTAGCGCTCGGGATCGGGGGTGCTGTCGCCACTGGTCGGCGTGATCTTGGTTTCGAGGTTGAACCGCAGCGGCTGCCCGCCTGGCGAACGGGCATCGCGCCCGAGCTCGAACAATTGCTGCAGCGTGGGAATGCGCTCGCCGTCACTCGCTTTCTGCTCGGCCCACTGCGCGGCGTACTTGTGCGCCGGGTTCAGGCGGCCGATGTCGTACTGCGCCAATTCATCCGCCTTCAGCGAAAAAATGGCTGGGCCGTCATCGCTCAACCAACGTCCGTCCGATGCGCGCGTGAGTGCTGCGTACAGCCGAGCCTCGTGCGACAGCACTAATACGCCGTCGCGCGTCAGCGCAAGGTCTGTTTCCAACGTCGTAACGCCGATGGCAAGCGCGATCTTGAACGCGGCTAGTGTGTTCTCGGGAGCGAGACCGCGTGTGCCGCGATGACCTTGCAGATCGATAGCCACTGCGGGTCCCGTCAGCGCCGCGAGCAGCACCGTTGCTGCCATCAAGCCGACTCGGATCATGGTGGCCCCTTCGGTTCGCTGTCACGCACGTACGAAGAGTGCAGATGCACCGGCTTCCCGGCGCGTTTACGCATGCGAATGTTCAACATCTCCACCCCGAGCGAGAAGGCGAGAGCGAAGTACACATAGCCCTTTGGAACGTGTTGATCGAATCCGTCGGCGATCAGCACCACGCCGATCACAAGCAGGAATGAAAGCGCCAGCATCTTTATGGACGGATGCTCGTTGACAAAACGGCTAATCGACGACGCGGCCACCATCATCAGTACGACCGACGCGATCACCGCCGCGATCATCACCTCGATTTCATCGACCATCCCGACAGCAGTGATGATCGAATCGAACGAGAACACCATGTCGATCAGCATGATCTGCACAATGATTGCCGCCAGCGTCGCCTTGACGTTGGCCGAGCTTTGGCCCTCGACACCCTCCAGCGAGTGATGAATCTCGCCGGTGCTCTTCCACAGCAGGAAAAGGCCGCCCAGAATCAGAATGAGATCGCGGCCCGAAATCTCCTGTTTGAAAGCGGTAAACAATGGCGCGGTCAGTCCGATGATCCAAGTCAGGACCAGCAGTAGACCGATACGCATGAACATCGCCATGAAAAGTCCCAGGCGCCGTGCGAACGCCTGTTGATGCTTCGGCAGCCTTTCGACCATCACCGAAATGAAGATGATGTTGTCGATGCCGAGTATCAGCTCGAG
>JACCZX010000291.1 GCA_013695705.1 Burkholderiaceae bacterium
GTGAGAGCAGGTTGGCCACCTCGAACCGGCAGCGTCCGCTGGCGGTCCAGGGTGCCAGCCGGGCAGCGCAAACCGGGTCGCTCCCGACTACCGTGATCTCGTAGCCCGCCTCTATCAGCTGCGGGGCTATTTGAGCGTGTCCTCCCCCGACGTCAAGCACCGTTGCGGGAGGCGGGAGTCCACGGAGCAGGTCCAGCGTGATGCCAGTCTGGATCTCGACGAACCACTGGCCCACTGGCCCTGCAAAACGGCTGGCGTAATCGTCTGAGGAGGTGCTGACATCGGCATCCTCCAGGGGGTCCTCGGAGCGGCTCCTCTGCATTTCAGGTTCACCGGGAAGCGCGTCGCTGCCTCTATCTGTCATGTCAGAAATTAGGCCGTCGCGAGAACGCTGTCCACCAATTGCCCCTGTCTGCTGCTGAGAAGCGGTCGATGCCAAGCCGATAGCGGCACGCCTACCTGATTTGGAGTGACTCGGATCACGACAATAAGTACTGGTCGCGAGTAAGCTGGAACCTCGTTGAAGGCTCTGAGTGTCCGTGAACCATAGGTGCCACCTCGATGATGCCTCAGAATTCACCAGCAGGCCCCGCTGCTACCTCCGGTCCAGTCGATCAGCTCGGCCGGGCTCTGCGAAGCGCCGATGAAAGGCTTTACCAGGTCGCCCGATCAACCCATGGGTTGATGAAGCGCGAATGGAAGGCCGCCCCTACCGGCCTCTCGCTGGGTCGAAAGCTGAATATGTGGCGCCGCGGTTTCTTCGCTGAATCTCACACGATCTATGATCTGGCCCAGAATAATCCGGACGACTACCTGAGTGATTACCAGCACTTCGTTGGCTGCAGCCGGATCAATGCCTGGAACGAGTTTTACGCCCATAAGATGGTTCTCCGCTCCTTTCTGCTTGCAATCGGGCTGCGCCAGGCGAATACGGTGGCGCTGATCCTGGACCGGCGCATCCTGGTTTATCCCTACACTGGCAATGCCAGTTATGTGGGGCCTGCGGACATGGCGGAGCTACTTCGCAGCGGCGAGGGCGAGAGGAAGTTTATCGTCAAACCCGAGGACGGAGGGTGTGGCGAGGACATCTTCTTGCTCATGTATAGGGACGGGCAGTTCTTGCGGCAGCGAGGCAGATCGGTCGAACCGTTCGATCTGATGGCCTTCCTTGGCGAGCGGAAAAAGAGCCGCCGCAAGGGCCGGCCACCGAGTGCGACCTTGATCGAGGAGCGGCTGCAGCAGGGTCCGTTCTGGGCGGAGCTCTTTCCCGATAGCGCAAACACCATCCGGGTGTTCACGATGTGGCATCCGGGCGACCCTGCGCCATTCGTAGCCCGGGCGGTTCAGCGCATCGGAACGGCCGACACTGTACCCACCGATAATTGGTCGGGCGGAGGGATCTCAGTGCCGATCGATCCCGCCACTGGCCGGCTCGGCCTGGGACGGATGCACCCGTTGAGAGGGCGCCGTCCAGAACAGCGATTCGAGCGCCATCCCGATTCGGGGGCTCGGCTAACCGGTGCCGTCGTGCCAGGCTGGGGCCAGATCGTGGCGACGGTGCTGCGGGCCGCGGGGAGCCTCCCGTTCAATCGGATTGGCGGCTGGGACGTGCTGGTCGATGCGAGCGGCACCCCTATCATCCTGGAGGCCAACGGCAACAGCGACGTCAACCTCCTGCAGGTGCACGGCGGCCTGTTGGCTGAGCCCCGCATACGCCGCTTCTACCAGGCCTTGGAAGTAGTGCCGTAGATCCAATTGATAACTCGCGACGTAAGAACCGGATAGACCGTCCGGCGTCCACCCCGCTGACACTTCACGGAAGAGCAGCGCAATGAATTCCGTCAACAACGGGCCCCGTGCGCTGCCGCACTTGGCCTGGGCCGGGAGCGCCACCGAAGCCCCTTCCGTCATCAGGAGGGTCCTTGGCCCACGGCTCTACCAAAGGCTCAAATCCAGCTACGGATGGCTGAAGCACGAGCGGAAGAACCGCACTGACATTCCGCTGAGCCGAAAACTAAGAATGTGGCGGCACGGTTTCTTCGCCGAGTCCGCCATGCTGTATGATCTGCCCCGCAATGATCCAGGCAACTACCTGAGCGATTACGCA
>JACCZX010000123.1 GCA_013695705.1 Burkholderiaceae bacterium
AGGCCGTCGAGCTCGAGAATCCAAGCTGGGCTGCAGTTGCGAAGTCATTTGGCTGCGACGGCATCACGGTCGACAAGTTATCCGACGTTGGGCCGGCGCTGCAACAGGCGGTCAAGAACCAGGCCGATGGCAAGACCACGGTGCTTGAGATGATGGTCACCAAGGAACTCGGCGATCCATTCCGTCGCGATGCACTGTCAAAGCCGGTACGTCATCTGGCGAAGTACAAAAACTTCGTCTGAGAACACCGCTTGAAGAATTGAACAGGAGACGATTGTGAAACGCAGGCCATTGCTTTTGCGCGCCATTGGGGCAGCAGTTCTGATGATGACCGGCGCGGCATACGCGCAGGTAAGTGGATATCCTGATAAGCCGATTCGCTTCGTTGTGCCTTATCCGCCCGGTGGCGGCACCGACGTTATCGCGCGGATCGTGCAGGACCGCTTGCGTGCCGCATTGGGTCAATCCATCGTGATCGAAAATCGCGGCGGCGCGGGCGGTTCGATCGGTACCGACGTTGTGGCCAAGGCGGCGCCCGATGGTTACACGGTGCTGTTCACGCTGTCGTCGCACACGATCAATCCGGCGATTTTCCCCAAGCTGAGCTTTGATACCGCGCGCGACTTCGAGCCGGTAGGCATTGTTTGTTCTCTGCCGCAGATCCTTGTCGCGAACCCGCAGTTTTCAGCCAACACCGTTCAGCAGCTGATTGCAATGGCCAAGGAAAAGCCGGGCTCGTTGGCATTCGCCTCGGTCGGCAACGGCTCGCCGGGTCATTTGGCCGGCGAGATGATGAAGCTTCGCACCGCAACGCAGTTGACACATATTCCGTATCGGGGCGGTGGACCCGCGGTTACCGACGTGATGGGCGGGCAGGTGCCGCTGCTCTGGGTATCGATTCCCGCCGCCGCGCAGTTCGTCAAGCAAAAGCAACTGAAGGCGCTTGCGGTGTCGACGGTCAAGCGCAGCGCCGCATTTCCGGACGTGCCGACGATGCAGGAATCCGGCATTTCGGACTTCGAGGTCGACTCCTGGTATGCGATGTTCGTGCCGGCGAAGACACCGCGTGCCATCGTCGATCGACTCAACGCCGCACTGAACACAGTGCTGAAAGAACCGGAGATCCGCGAGAAGCTGCTTGCGCAAGGTAGCGAGGCGGTCGGTGGTACCGCTGAACAACTCGGGGCACTCGTCAACGCCGAGCTGCCCAAGTGGGCCAAGCTGGTCAAAGATGCTGGCATCAAAGCGGATTGATCCGGCAGCCGCCGTTACAACCTCGAGCGCGGTGCCGCTGGTGCGTGCGCTGATCGAGCGCGCTCGCACTGCGCAGGCCGTCGTCGATACTTATGATCAGGCCCAGGCCGATCAGTTGGTTGCAGCGGCGGGTTGGGCGATTATCGAACCGGCGCGCAACCGCGAGCTTGCCGAGCTTGCGGTGCGCGACACGGGCATCGGCAACGTCGAAGACAAGATTCGCAAGAACCATCGCAAGACGCTCGGGCTGCTGCGCGATCTGCAACACGCGCGCAGCGTCGGCGTCATCGTGGAAGACGCAGCGCGCGGGCTGATCGAGATCGCGCGGCCGGTGGGCGTGGTCGCCGCCATCACGCCATCGACCAACCCGGCCGCAACGCCGGCCAACAAGATCATCAACGCGCTGAAGGGACGCAACGCCATCGTCGTCGCACCCTCGCCGAAGGGCTGGACGACCTGTGCGCGATTGATCGACTTGATGCATCAGCAGTTTGACCGCATCGGTGCGCCTCGTGATCTGGTGCAGATGCTGCCGTCGCCGGTCACCAAGGATTCGACGTACGAGTTGATGCGACAAGCGGACCTCGTTGTAGCCACCGGTTCACAAGCCAACGTGCGCGCCGCGTACACAAGCGGTACGCCGGCGTTTGGCGTCGGGGCTGGCAATGTGGCCGCGATCGTGGATGAAACGGCCGACGTTGCTGTTGCGGCCGAAATGATCATTCGGTCAAAGACCTTCGATAACGCGACCAGCTGCTCATCGGAGAACAGCGTAATCCTGGTCGACGCGATCTATACCGCCGCGCTCGATGCGTTGAAAACGCAAGGCGCGGTGTTGCTGGCGCCTGAAGCGAAGGCCCAGCTGCAACAAACGATGTGGCCCGACGGCAAGCTGTCGGCACACGTGATTGGCCAATCGGCTGCATCGATCGCGGAGCGCGCGGGTCTCGCGACGGTTGCTGTCTCAGTTGCTAATAATGAGCCGCGCGCGTTGCTGGTCGAGGAGGACGGCGTCGGTGCGCAGCATCCGTTTTCGGGCGAGAAACTGAGCCCGGTGCTGACCATCTACCGTGCGCGCGACTTCGACGATGCTATGCAGATCGTCGGGCGCATCTATGCGTTTATCGGCGCCGGCCACTCGGTCGGGCTGCACACTGCTCGCAATGAGCGCGCGCTTGTAC
>JACCZX010000344.1 GCA_013695705.1 Burkholderiaceae bacterium
TGCCGGCAGCGGCAAAGATGATGGCCGATGCCGGAATGTCAGCAGGGCAGGTTGTGGGCACCGGCAAGGACGGCCGCATAACCAAAGGCGACGTGATCGGTGCGGTCGCGGCCGATGCCAAGCCAGCAGTCGCCCCCTCGCCTGTTACCGCGCCTGCAGCTGCCGCACGTCCCGCATTACCAACGGTGAAGCCGCCTATCGATCACGCCGAGTTCGCGAATCGTCCCGAGCAGCGAGTGCCGATGTCGCGGCTGCGCCAGCGCGTCGCTGAGCGCTTGGTTCAGTCGCAATCGACCGCGGCGATTTTGACCACGTTTAATGAAGTCAACATGCAGCCGCTGATGGAGCTGCGCGCGCGCTACAAGGACAAGTTCGAGAAAGAACACGGGGTCAAGCTTGGCTTCATGTCGTTCTTCGTCAAGGCTGCAGTGGCCGCGCTGAAGCGCTATCCGGTCGTCAACGCATCGGTCGACGGCGCCGAAATCGTTTACCACGGCTACTTCGACATCGGCATCGCGGTCGGGTCGCCGCGCGGCCTGGTGGTGCCGATATTGCGCGACGCCGATCAAATGACTTTCGGCGATATCGAAAAAAAGATTGCGGATTACGGCAAGCGCGCGACCGACGGCAAGCTTGCGCTCGAAGAGTTAACGGGCGGCACGTTTTCGATTTCCAATGGCGGCGTGTTCGGTTCGATGCTGTCGACGCCGATCATCAATCCGCCGCAATCGGCGATTCTTGGCATTCATGCAACCAAGGAACGGCCCGTGGTCGAAGACGGTCAGATCGTGATTCGCCCGATCAACTATCTGGCGCTGTCGTATGACCATCGGATCATCGACGGTCGTGAAGCGGTGCTGGCGCTGGTTGCGATGAAGGAAGCGTTGGAAGATCCAGCGCGCTTGCTGCTTGAAGTTTAAGAACTAAATGGCGCAGACCTTCGACGTCGTCGTCATCGGCGGCGGGCCCGGCGGCTACATTGCCGCGATTCGCGCGGCGCAGCTTGGATTTACGACCGCGTGCATCGACGACTGGAAGAGCAAGTCGGGCGGCCCCGCGCCTGGCGGCACGTGCACGAACGTCGGATGCATTCCCTCCAAGGCGTTGCTGCAATCGTCCGAGAACTTCGACCACGCAGGCCATTCGTTTGCTGATCACGGCATAAAGATCAATGGGTTATCTCTTGATCTTGAGAAAATGCTTCAACGCAAGGACACCGTGGTCAAGCAGAACAACGACGGCATTCTGTATTTGTTCAAGAAGAACAAGGTCGCTTTTTTTCACGGCCGCGGGTCATTCGTCGCCGGCAACGATGCAGGCTACGAAATCGCTGTCTCCGAACCCGCCAACGCAACGATCATCGGCAAAAACGTCATCGTCGCCACCGGATCGAGCGCACGGCCGCTGCCCGCTGCGCCGTTCGACGAGCAGCGCATCATGAGCAATGACGGCGCGCTGTCGATCGCTGCGGTGCCGAAGCGGCTCGGAGTCATCGGCGCCGGAGTCATTGGGCTCGAGATGGGTTCGGTATGGCGACGGCTGGGGGCCGATGTAACGATTCTTGAAGCATTGCCTGAGTTTCTGGGCGCGATCGATCAGCAGATCGCCAAAGAAGCGGCGAAAGCTTTCACCAAACAGGGATTGAAGATTCAGCTCGGAGTGAAGATCAGCGCCGTCAAGGCCGACAAGAAAGGTGTCGTCGTCAGCTACGCGAATGCCAACGCGGAGGCGCAGACGCTGGCGGTTGACGCATTGATCGTTTCGATCGGACGCTTGCCGAATACCAGCGGGCTGAATGGCGAGGCGATTGGATTGAAACTCGATCAGCGCGGTTTTGTCGTGGTCGATGACGAATGCCGCACGTCATTGCCCAACGTGTGGGCGGTGGGCGACGTGGTGCGTGGCCCGATGCTCGCGCACAAGGCCGAAGAAGAGGGGGTCGCCGTCGCCGAGCGCATCGCGGGCCAGCACGGCCATGTGAACTTCAACACAATCCCGTGGGTGATTTACACATCGCCCGAAATCGCGTGGGTTGGGCAGAATGAGCAGCAGCTTAAAAGCGCGGGACGCGCCTACAAAGCTGGCACATTTCCTTTCATGGCCAATGGCCGGGCCCGCGCCTTGGGCGATACCACCGGGATGGTCAAGTTTCTTGCGGACGCGAAGACTGATGAAATTCTCGGCGTGCACATCGTCGGCCCGTTGGCGTCAGAGCTGATTGCCGAGGCCGTGGTCGCGATGGAATTTCGCGCATCGAGCGAAGACATTGCGCGCATTTGTCATGCGCATCCTTCGCTGTCGGAGGCTACCAAGGAAGCCGCGTTAGCAGTCGACAAGCGAGCGCTTAACTTTTAGTGACGTTCCGCAATCAACTCGACAGCGCGCTCGAGCTGCGCGGCTTCGCGATCGATTGGTCGCAGCAGGTCGCTGCCGACCGGCTGCAAATGCTGGACGAAGACTGGACTGAATACAAGTCACAGCGTTCGAATGCGTTGAAGAAACTGTTGGTCCGCCCATCCGTGCCGCGTGGCGTTTATTTGTGGGGAGGCGTGGGGCGCGGCAAGAGCTTTTTAATGGACGTGTTTTTCGCTGCAGTGCCGGTGACACGCAAGACGCGCGTCCACTTTCACGAATTCATGCGCAGCGTGCATCGCCAGCTCGATCAGCTGAGCGGCGTCGAAAATCCGCTGGATGCAGTGGCTCAACGCATCGCGTCGCGGCATCGCTTGATCTGCTTTGACGAGTTTCACGTTTCGGACATCGCCGATGCCATGATTTTGCACAGGCTTTTGGCCGCGCTGTTCGACTTGAACACTGGATTCGTGATGACTTCGAATTATCCGCCGGACGGGCTATACCCGGACGGCTTGCATCGAGACCGTGTGTTGCCCGCCATCGCGTTGCTGAACGAACAGCTTGACGTGGTGCAGGTCGACGGCGGCATCGATTATCGAATGCGGGCAATGCTCCGAATCGATGCCTACCTGGCGCCGTGGGGCACGCCGGCCGACGCCTTGTTGCAGACGGCATTCGAGAGGATCTCGGAAAGCGAAGACGAGAGTCCCGTGCTCAAAATCGAAGCGCGGCAATTGCGCGCGCGTCGCCGTGCCGGCGGGGTGGTGTGGTTCGATTTCGCCGTGCTGTGCGGCGGTCCGCGATCGCAGAACGATTATCTTGAGATTGCAAAACAGTTTCATACGGTGGTGCTGTCCAACATTCCCCTCATGAGCGAAGCGCAAGCGCCGGAGGCACGTCGGTTTACGTGGCTGGTCGATGTTTTGTATGACCACGGAGTCAAATTGATCGCCTCGGCCGAGGTCGCGCCCGAACAGCTGTACGTCGCCGGTGCGTTGACGAACGAGTTCGCGCGCACAGTGTCACGCCTGCATGAGATGCAATCGCGCGCATACCTCGAGGCGCCGCGCCGCGAGGTAGTCGCGCGTGTTTGAAACGTCAGCCGTGAGCGCAATGTGAGCGTTGATCCAACATGAAATGGTTGTTCCTGACCGCTACGTTGCTGACACTACCGGTGAGGGCGGAGAGCGACTTCGGCCATCGATTCCCGGCAGGCAGCATTCGTGAACCAGCAGCCGCGCAGCAGGCGTTGAAAGATGCAGACGCCGAGATGGTCCGCATTGCCCAGAACGCGAAGTTGCGTGAAGCCGAGTGTTACCGCGGGTTCTTCGTCAACTCGTGCCGTGAAGACGTACGCCGCGAAAAATTGCTTTCCGAGCGCGAAGTCGACCGCGTGCGGGTCGAAGCGCGCGACTTCGGACGTCGGATCGAGGCTGAGCGAACCGCGAAGCGACAAGCGGAGCGGGCTCAAGCGCGGACCACCGCGGACACCCGGCGGCCGGCAAAGGAACAAGCGGAGCGCGCAGCTGCGGCGCTACGCGAGACGGAAGTGAAACAACGCGACGCTGGTGAGAGCCGAAGCGACGCTGCTGTGCTGAAACCGGGACGCGACGCCGATGCGGCGCGCCCCCGGGGTGACAGGCTCACCGCTGCAGAGCGCGCCGAAAATGTGCGCAAGTTTCAGCAGAAGCAGGACCATGCACGGGCGCGCGCGCAGGAAAGCGAAGCAGAGCAAAAACAGAGTGCACAGCGACGTGCACAAAAGCGCAAACAGATCGCACAGCGGGAGGCTGAGCGCGAAGAACTGCGCAAGAGAGCCACCGAGGTGATCAAATAGCGCTGCCTCATTTCCGTTTCGCACTCGCCGCTCCTAAACCTGCACGAGTGCTCGCTGCACTCGCGTCACAGCGCGCGGAGAAACGCGCGTCAGTGCAGCGGCCAGCTGAAGGCCGCGCGGCCAGGCGCGCGCAACCGGAATCAACATCGCCTGGCCGGGTGCGGACCTGCCTAGTCGATACAGCGCAGAGGCGCGCGCCAATTGTGCTGCAACATCGGCGCTGAGGCGCTGATGATAGTAATGCGCGCCGCGTCGGCTCCGGTGCGACTGCACGGCGAGCGCGGCACTGTGCAATGCAATCGCCATTCCGTCACCGGAAAACGAAGCAATGACGGCCGCTTGGTCGCCGAGGCGATATACATGTGGCAGATCGCTCTCTTTCGACGCGTGCACGAACCCATAGGGCACGCGATAGATCGCCAGCGGCCGATCGAGCAAAGGCGTCGCCCCGGTCAGGCGTTGTCGAAGGTGCGCGCAGTCGCGCAGCAGATCGCGCAGCAGACCGTCCCAGGTTCCGCCGCTGCGCTGCAACTGCGCACGATCGACAAGCAGGCACAAGTTCGCGCGCCCACTTTCCACCAATTGCAGGCCGGCGTAGCCGCACGGAAACACGATGACTTCGACGCTTTCGCGCAGCGCCTGGGTCTGCGTCGCATCGAGCCTGAAGTACGTCTTGAACCCGACCAGATCTTCCACGGGTTTGACCGGCTCGCGCCGCAGGCCGCGAAGATCGTGCTTGCCGTTCGCGAGCAACAGCGTGTTCGGCGCCCAACGGCCGAACTTCTCAACGTCGATCTCCACGCCGCTCGCCGTCTTTAGAACGCGAACGTCGCGGCTGCGCCGCACGTCGGCGCCGCAATCGATTGCATGTTCGAGCAGCGCGTTGTCGAGTACGCGTCGTGAAAGTCCCAGGCCGTGAAACGGCAGCGGTGCCTCGACCATCGAGGCGCCACGCACCAGCCGCAACCGCGAGATGACGTGACCACCGAGCGCGTCGACATCCAGGCCAATGCGCACCAGATACTGCTTCGCTTCTGCGCTCAGAAATTCGCCACAGATCTTGTGCGATGGCGCACTCTCGCGCTCGAACAGCAGCACGCGGCAACCGGCTTGCGCCATCATCGTTGCGGCTGCGCCGCCAGCCAAACCGCCGCCGATGATGACTACCTCGTTATCTATGGAACGGTTCGCTTTAACTGTCATTTCAACCGACCCACGCCGAGACGAAAAGGGACGTGCCACCGAACTTGGGCCGCCACTTCGGCCCGCTGCAGTAACGCGCGCCACTCGGCAAGGCGGAAGCTGCGCGCAATCGACACTGTCCCGTCGCAGCGCACGATGCGGTGCCAGCCGGCAAGCCGCGCAATCCACCGAAACGTGTAGTAAGAAATCGCGTGGCGCTGCAGGTCTGATACATACCAGCCGTGCGTGCAATTCGATTCCATCCATCGCACGAACTGCATTGCTTGCGTGTCATCCAGATGATGCGTGAATTGCGAGCTGACAATAAAGTCGGGGCGCGGCTGCAGCGTGGCCGCAAACACATCACCGACCTGGTAGTCGATCATCATGGACACCAGCGTCGCGGCGCGCGCTGCCACTGCGCTGCGTGGGTTGAGGTCAATGCCGGCCAGAGTTAGTACACGGCCATGTGTAGCGCCCCAGTAGTGGATGGCGCGCAGAAGATCGCCGTGGCCATAGGCGACATCAAAGATCGAAACGGGTCTTGTTTGCGGAATCTTGCGCATCGCCGTCGCGAGCCAGCGCAAGGTGGGCCGGTGCGTCATCGTGATGCGATTGACCTGCTCGAGGTCGACCAGGCACTGCGCGTAATCGGCCGCACTGGTGTTCGGACCGTCCATCAATTCGTCCTGCGTGCTGCGCACCGACAGGTCCATCGCGTCAGTCCATCGTTCTGAAGCGAAACGTTTCCGCGACCATGCCGGGTCCGAACGCCATCGCCAGCCCCCGGGCGTTCGGTGAAGAAATTTGAGACAGACGTTTCAGAACAAACATCACCGTGGCCGACGACATGTTGCCGTAATCATCGAGCACCGCACGCGAGGCGTCGAGCGCATGCGGGTCCAACTGCAGGCCGGCCTCGACGGCATCGAGCACAGTGCGGCCGCCGGCGTGCACAGCCCAGAGGTCGATGTCATCCAAGCCTTGGCCTCGCAGAACACCGGCAGCGTTTGGCCGCGCGAGTTCCTCCTTTAACGTTTGCATGATGCGCGCCGGCACCTGGCCGGACAGGTGCATGTCGAAACCCTGGTCGCCGATGCGCCACGTGATCATTTCTGCGCTGTCTGGAATGACGACTGCGCGAAACTCATCGAGTGCAATGCCACCCGGCTCCGCCGTCACGAGCGCGGCCGCGGCGCCGTCGCCGAACAACAGGAATGACAACACTTGTTGCAGATGCGCAGTCTCCTGCAAATGCAAGGTTGACAATTCGAGGTTGAGAACCAGCACGCGCGCGCCAGGTTCAGAGCGCACGATATGGTGCGCCGCGCGCAGCGCCGGAACCGCCGCCGAACAGCCCATGAAGCCAATCATCGTGCGTTCGATATCGGCCCGAAGTCCAAGTTCTCCGACCAGTTGCAGATCGAGCCCGGGCGCGCTGAATCCAGTACACGAAGCAATGATCAGATGCGTCAGTGCTTGATGATCGTCACCAAGTTCGAGCGCTGCGACTGCCCGGCGCGAAAGCTGCAGCGCCTGCGGTTCATACAGCGCCATTCTTGCTGCCGTCGACGGAAATTTTCCGCGTTTATAAAACCCTCCCGCATCGACTTCTCCAGCATCGAGGCGGCCTGGACGCAGGTACGAGTAGCGGTGCGAAATGCCGGCACGCTCGGCCATGCGATCAAATACGGTTTGAGTTTTCGCATCCGGCAGCAGCGTGCGCGCAAACTTCACGAAGCCCGTATGGATATCGTGATCGGGCACTGCGGTCCCGATGCGGTTGATGTACGCGATCGTCATCGGGTTTGGCGCAGCGCGAGCACTGCGTTGAAGCCGCCGAAGGCAAACGAGTTCGACAACGCGACATCTATCGCCAGACGGCGCGCCGTATTGGGCACGCAGTCGAGATCGCACTCCGGGTCGGGCACGCGATAGCCAACTGTGGGCGGCGCGATGCCCTCGCGCAAGGAAAGGATGGTGGCAAGAGCTTCAAGCGCGCCGCCTGCATTCAGGCAGTGGCCCAGCATCGACTTGGTCGACGACATTGCAAGCAGCCTTGAATGGTCACCGAACACCCGCTTTAGTGCGGCTGTCTCGCTGCGATCGTTGAGCCGGGTGCCGGTACCGTGTGCGTTCACGTACTGAACGCCGGTCGGATTCAAGCCTGCATCGTCGAGCGCGGCATCGATTGCCTGCGCAGCGCCTGCTTCATCGGGCGCTGTGATGTCACCCGCGTCCGCGCTCATGCCGAAGCCGACGATCTCAGCGTGAATCATCGCGCCCCTGGCGCTCGCACGCTCCCATTCCTCGAGCACCAGAACGGCCGCGCCTTCACCGAGCACCAGGCCGGTTCGATCTTTCGAAAACGGCCGGCACGTGTCGGGACTCAGCACGCGTAAGGCGTCCCATGCGCGTAGGTGCCCGAACGTCAGCGATGCGTCGCTGCCGCCTGTAATTGCCAGATCCAGCAAGCCGGCACGAATCATGTGAAACGCAAGGCCGATGGCGTGGGTGGACGATGCGCATGCCGTTGCGGTGGCAAACGAAGGGCCACGCATGCCGAAGTCGATCGAAATGTGGCTTGCCGGTGCATTCGGCATGATGCGCGGCACGGTAAACGGGTGCAGCCGGCTCAAGCCGTCGCCGTACAGCGCTTGATACGCACTGTCCAAGGTGTGCATTCCGAGACCGGCGCCAAACACGACCCCGGCCTTGCGTGGGTCGACACCGATGCCGTCGATGCCGTCCGGTGCGGCTTGAGCGATCGCCTCGCGTGCAGCAACCAATGCAAACTGCGAAGTGCGGTCCAGCATCGGCAGCCGGCGCGCATCGAAGTGCACGGCAGGATCGAAGCCCTGCACTTCGGCGACCGTGCGTGAAGTCAGACGATTGCCGGCAATGTTTGCGCTCGGCCGGATGCCGCACTCGCCGCTGATCAGGGCTTGCCACAAAGATGGCGCATCGTGGCCTAGTGCCGCGATCGCACCCAGGCCGGTGACGGCGACGCGTCGCTCAGCGAGCGTCACCTACGCGCCCGCCGGTGGGTTCGCACGCTGATCGAGGATGGTTATTACTTGATCGATCAGCATCCCGACCGTCAACGAGGCGTCGCGCGCGGTCTCGGGCTCAAGCGGGAACTCGATGCCGAAATGCGATTCGAGCTCGAACATGACGAGCGTCAGATCGAGCGATCCGATGCCGAGATCGTCGATGCGCGCATTGAGTTGCAACCGCTCGCGCTCGATCTTTGTTTCGCGCGCCACGATTGCAAGAATTTCGTCAACGCGCGGGTCGCTGCCTGCTGCCGGCATGGGGGCCATCTGAGAGTCCATTGGGTGTCGTTCACCGCACGTTCGATGGCACAGTGCCAGAAAACCCGCAGGCGCGCCGCCGACGCAGCCGACAGGCGGTCGGTCGGGTCGAACGCATTGGCATCAATTGTGATTGTCAGGAGAAGAAGGTTTCGTCTTTGACAAACACAACTAAGGAGATTCACGGTCATGTTTAAATCAAGTGCAAGCGCTGAAGTCACCGATTGGATTACGCCACCGCAGGTGCAGGTACTCAAGGTGACCACGTCTGCAGAGCGACTCGAGCGGATTACACAACGGGCGCGCGAACTTCGCGAGGAAATGGGACCGCGTTACTTGTGCAACGAAAAGAACCGAGTGCAGCGGCTGGATGGGCGGATATTCGGCGTGCGGCAGGCGGTAGGGGAAAACGTACGGCCGATAAAGCGCCGCCGGGCAGCGTAGGCTTTGCGACTGTTATCCGCGGCGCTGCGGGGTCGGTTCAAACTTCACGATAGCCAGTGACAAATTGTCGCCCCGCCCTTCACAGCGCTCGCGCGCGAGCGCCATCATTTCTTCCGACGCCTCGCGCGGCGACAGGTCGTTTAGCAGATGCGCGAGCTCGTCATCCTCGAAGTAGGCCCACATGCCGTCGCTTGCAAGTAAAAAAACGTCTCCTGCGCGCAGGCTGTGTTCCTCACCGATAACGACCTTCGGCTTCTTGTTGATGCCAAGCGCACTGACTAGGATGTTCTTGTAACGCTGCGCCGCGATTTCCGCGTCTTCATGGCGGCCTTCTTCGCGCAGCTGCTGCGCGTAAGTCTGGTCTTCGGTGCAATGAATCAACTTGCCGCTGCGGAAAAAATACAGCCGTGAATCGCCCGCGTGGGCCCAGATCGCGTATTGCTTCTTGATGATCAGCGCACACACTGTGGCGTGTGGTTCCTTTTCGCTTGAAACTGCGGTGAGCCGGATGACGGTGTGCGCTTCCGCCGCGAGGTGCAGCAGCATCTCGCGAAAGGTCGAGTCATGTTCGGAAAGGTCGCAGAAGAGGCTTTCTGCAGTAGAAATTACCTGGTCGGCAGCCTGCCGTCCACCGGTGCGGCCGCCCATGCCATCGGCCACGATGGCCAGCATTGCGCCGGGGTTGCGCTCGCTCGTGATAATCGCGACCCGGTCCTGCTGCTCGTGGCGATCGCCGATGTGAGTGGCGACGCAGGCGCTGACTTTATAGCTTGACACGCGTTGCCATGGATCGTTTTGATCAGTCTATCATCGGCCTTCAAGCGCGCGTGGTAGCGACGATGACGGCGCGTCTTTCTGGCTACTTCAATCGTTTGCTTCATTCGATCTTCGCCGGTTGACTGCACAACAATGGAGCAGGAAGAAATAAAGCGGCGCATTATCGAGCTGCAAATGGAGCACCGCGACCTTGATACGGCAATCGATGGGCTCGTCGCGCAGCTAAGCATCGACGACCTCGCGCTGCGGCGCATGAAGAAACGCAAATTGCAGATCAAGGACACGTTGACGCACCTAGAGATGCGCCTGGTGCCCGACATTCCGGCGTGAATCGAACATCCGTACCACAGCGCTCGGGCCACGAGGCACGGACGCAAGTGGCTCATGCGTTTGCGGCGGATGGAGCACTTGCTGGCGCCGTTGCTGGTTTCGTCGCGCGCGCATCGCAGGCAGCGATGGCTGCGGCCGTGTACGAGGCAATCGAATCGGGCGGCACCCTGATCGCGGAGGCGGGTACCGGCACCGGCAAGACCTTCGCTTACCTGGTACCTGCACTGATCGCAGGCGGCAAGGTGCTGATCTCGAGCGGCACCAAGCCGCTGCAGGATCAACTGTTTCGCAAGGATTTGCCGGCCGTGCTCGGGGCGCTGCGGTTAAACGCGGTCACCGCGTTGCTCAAAGGCCGCTCGAACTACGTGTGCTTGCATCGAATGGCGCGCTTGGCGATGAGCGCCGGGCCGCCCCAAGATTATCGCGTGCCCAATGGCACGGGGCAGGGCGTGCAGCGACCGGGAGCGTACACGTCCCAAAGCGAAGGTTTGTTGCCGACACGCGAAGATGTGGTGCACCTGCGCTCGGTGGTGCGCTTCGCATCGATGACGTCCACCGGTGACTGCGCCGAGCTGGCAAGCGTTCCGGAGAACGCTGCGATCTGGCCGCTGGTGACGTCGACCCGCGATAACTGCCTCGGTGCCGAGTGCCCGCGCTTTGCCGAATGCTTCGTTTACAAAGCGCGCCGCGAAGCGCAAGCGGCCGATATAGTCGTGGTTAATCACCACTTGTTCATGGCCGATCTTGCGTTTCGTGACGACGCCATTCGCGACTTTCTGCCCACAGTGGATACGGTGATTCTCGACGAAGCGCATCAGTTGCCGTCGGTGGCCGCGGACTTTTTCGGTACGTCGCTATCACTGGCGCAATTGCTGGAGGCGGGACGTGACGCGCGGGCGCTGGGGTTGGCGCGCGCGCCCGATGGAGCTTCGTGGATTACCTTGACCAGTCAGTTTGAACGCGCTGTGCGCGATCTGCGG
>JACCZX010000350.1 GCA_013695705.1 Burkholderiaceae bacterium
CGCTACGGAGCATGTTTCCGAAGCTTTCAAGTTGGTTTGCCAGCCAGCGTGACTCGCTGATCATCGGCGAAATCAACAACTACCTGGCGCAGGCAAGCAACGTGACCGAACTCGAGCAAAGAATTCGCTTGATCGAGCAGCAGCGGCATTTTTCTTAATAGGCCCGTCGCCAGTGATTAATTCGGCGACTTGACTCCTGTTAGCAAGTGGTCGTAGCGTGCGTCAGCCTTCGCTGAACCATGCGCGAGTTGCACCATCCGGTCACGATCAAGACGAGCGCGCCCACGCTCGAGGGCGCCATTGAGCGTGGCAGGCTGATAAGCGCGTTGGCGCAACTTCCAGCGGCCGCTAAATGGTTGCAGGCACCATCGGGAACCGGCAAGTCGATGCTCGCAGCCAGCTACGCACGTGCCCGCAAGAAGCCGCTGATTTGGTACCGGCTAGACGAGCGAGACAACGACGCGGCATTTTTCTACGAGCAGTTTGCACAGGCTGCCGGCATGCACCTTCGACGCAGCCAACCCTTGCCGAAATTTTCTAGTGACGAGCACGAACGGCAACTCGAGTTTGCGCACCGGTTCTTCGGCGCTGTGACCGAACCTCGCGAACCGGTATTGATCGTACTCGACGACATGCATCGACTGACTGCCGATGCAATGTTGTCAGCGCTACCAAGTCTCGTCGATGTTGCGGATGAACAGACCGAGATATTGTTTGTTTCGGAATCCACTGCGCCGACCACATTTTTCAATGCAATTGCAGCCCGTCAGCTTGCTCTGCTTAACGACGCCGATCTGCGGTTCAACATTGACGAATGCAGAGCGCTGACTGCCGCGCTGCGAATTGGCGCCCCCCAGAATGAAAGTATCGCGGCGTTGACCGGCGGCCACGCTGGCGCATTGGTGCTTGCCTGCGAATTGCTCCGTGGCACTGATTCGAAAAGCAGCCTCGGCGTCGCTACCGTCGATCGCATTCACTCGCACTTGCTGGCTAAAGTGGTGGAGCGTATGCCGCCGCCACGGCGCGAATTGCTGCTGCAAACCGCGTTTGTTACGCAGTTGTCGCGGCCGATCGCAGAGGCATTAGCGGGCCCCAAAGCTGCTCAGGAACTCGATGCGCTAGTTGATAGCGGCGTGATGCGCCGAGTCGGCGATGTAACGAATGAAGTATTCGAGGCGCATGGGCTGGTGCGCCAGGGCATGCGGTCGTTAGCTCGCTCGCGATTTGGAGACGCCGAGGCGCACGCGCTTGCTGAACGCACCGCGGGCGTTCTCGTCGACAACGACCAGTCGGAAGCAGCGTTTGCAATTCTCGCTGAGACAGGATCAACCGCACGCGCCATCGAACAACTCGCGTACCTCGCCGAACGCTATGCAGTTCGAGGGCAAGTCGATTTACTGCTGACCTCGCTCGCAAAGCTAGGTGTCGCCGACATTAAACGCAACCCCTGGATATGTTTCTGGACTGGCCAGGCGCTGCTGCACATAGATGAGGCACGAGCCCGCGGTTGGTTTTGCGATGCCTACGCGGCATTCGAAGCAAGCGGCGATCGCGCAGGCATGCGATTGTCTGCGTCCAGCATGGTTACTGCGTACGGGCTTGACTGCAGCGATCTAAGAGGGCTGAGCACTTGGATTGGCCTGCATAAGGAGGCAGGAGGTGATGCGCCGATAGTGACCGGCGATCGATTCGAAGCAAGCCTGATGATGGGCGTCTTATGCGACGCCTTCGTCAGCACAGGCTTTCCACCACGGATTGATGCCGATGCATTGATCGTTCGCATGGGCTCGCTGATTGAAGTTCGATCGGCGTGGCTATCGGACGATCAACGTGTGCAGGCTGCCCGCCTGTTAATCGAGCACTCGCGCGTGTTCAGCGGAAGACTCGAACAAGGGCGTAACTTCATAGTCGCAACGCGATTCGTTGTAGACGCCGCGCTCGGCGGCGCGCTGCACCGAGGCCGGTGGTTGATCGCCGCTGCATACGTGCACTTTGCAGGCGGCGACAGCGCGGGTTCAACCAAGTTTCTAAATGAAGCGCGTTTGTTGGCTAGTCAATCCCAGTCGGTCCGGCTTACCTTCGAGCTGGGACAAGCGTTCGCCGAGCATTGGATAAGAGCGCAGGATTTTCAACGCGCTGCCGACGAACTCTCTGCGCTCGAAACGCTGGCAACAAAAGCGGCGCCAGCGGAACGCGCTGAATACGCTCGTTTGATGGCGGCCTTGCTGCTACTACAAGGACGCGCAATCGAAGGGCTCAAGTGGGCGGAGGAAGCAAGACGTCTGGCCGTGCCGGCAGGCTACGCGGGCGCAAATTTGCGTTTGTTTGACCTCGAACTCGTGTACGCCCTTGCAGCTAACGAACGACTGCCGGAAGCCTTTGACTTGGTCAAGAGACTTGAGTTCGAGCCTCGCGCAGCGCGTATGGCGGTTGAACTCTGTTTGCGCTTTCTTATTGAGGACGAACGCGACTTATCACTGTTGCGCGAAGGTTTGAGAAACGCAGCGGAAGTCGGCTTTGTGAACTTGCTCGATCGCGCTCGTGCACCTTTGCGGAGGCTCTGCAACTCTTCGCTCACGAACGACATCGAGACCGAATTTGTTCTTCGAGTAATTAGTCTTAAGAGACTACAACCTCCGCCTATGGCCGGTCCTAGTTGGCCATGGCCGGTTCACATCAGAACGCTCGGGGGCTTTCGTTTGGATATTGGCGGCAAGCGCTATCGGCCCTCGCACAAAGCGCAAGAAAAACCGCTAGAGCTCCTGAAGTTGCTCGTAACCTGCCAAGCTCTGGGCCGCACTTCCGCCGAAAAGTCATGGATCGCCGAGCGCTTATGGCCAGATGCCGTGTCAGAAAACGCGCGCAAATCGCTAGACATGACGGTCGGCAGACTGCGCCGCCTTCTTGAAAACGAAGAGGCGATCGTTTCCAGCGAAGGGCGGCTGGAGCTGGCTTCATCACATGTCTGGACCGATATCGGTCCCTTGCTGCGGGCGTTGTCAAACGTGCGCGCGCGGCGCGATGAACACGCAGCTGGAAAGTTACCGCCACTCAAAGAGGCAGCGGCGGTGATGCGCACTGTTCTTGAGCACTACGATGGCCCCTACTTGGCCAACGAGGAAGGTCCGCCTTGGCTTTTGGCTGGGAGGGAAGCAGTCGCGGCAGCAGTACGGCACGTGCTTCTCGTTGGCGACACGATTTTTGCCGGCAGCGACGACGAGCTTCTAATCACGGCATTGGAAAAGGCATTCGCCGCCGATCCGACTTCTGAAGACCTTGCACGATCACTGATGAAGGCGCACCTTCGACAAGGCCACAACAGTGAGGTGCTGCGTGTTTACCGTCGACTGCGCGATATGCTGTCCCTGCTGCTAAGTATTGCGCCTTCTGCGGAATCGGACCATATTCGCGACCGCGCATACGCGGGCGAGGGAAAGAAAAACGAATCGATTCCGCCTGCGAGTTTGTTGACGTAGTTACCCGCAATCCAAGAACGAGGTAAGCATGAAGATGACTGGCAACGACGACCTCAAGAACTTTCTGCAGGTCGCGCTCTTATTGATTGAGAACTCCCCACCCGAAACGCAAGAACAAGAATTAATTAAAAGGTTAAAGGAAGAAATATACGCCGCGATTCAGTGGTTGGGAGCCCGGCCGGGACCGCCGGCAGGCGTGTTAGCACCTGCGAGGGGGGAGCGGTAATTCGCCATGACGTCGCCCGTGGCGTGGGCGCCAAATCCGTATGCACTGGCGCAGCTTCTGACGGGCGAGCATATCGAGCCGCTTTACACCGAAGATGGGATCAATGCGGACAAGTTTCTGCAAAATGCTTTTTTATCGCATGGTAATCACAAGACGATGGAATCCGCTTTCGCGGTGTTTCAAAGTCTTGCTGAAGTAAATAAGACCTTCACGTTGGCGGAAGCCTTAGGGTCGCCGTATTTAAATCAGGCGCGTGAGGACCAGTACTCGGACGAGCAGATTTCTAATGTGCTTCCGGCTCTACTGCGGATTTCCGACACAGTGTTTGAGGGCCACGTTTTAGCGAAAGCGAGTCAAATTTTTGTCAACGATGTGTCGTATATGGATCCTGTGCAGGGGGATGTAGGCGACTGCTACCTCATTTCAGCGTTGATAGCGTTGGCATGGGCCAGGCCTGAACTACTTAAGACGCGATTGCACGCGTCGGGCTTTGACCCGAGTCTGGCTGAATCCTTTTTTACCTGGAAGTTCCACAAAGATGATCGGGGCGCCACCCCGCCTGAACCGATCACGGTTAAAGGACAAATTCCGATGGCGGGAAAACTTTTCCGCTACGCGCGCTCTGTGTCACGCGATGAAGCCTGGCCGGCGTTGATTGAGAAAACCTATGTAATGAAAAAGCGTGGCAACGCTTCCCTCGAAGCCGAACTGAGTCCGGCCGACTACCAAGCTATTGCAAGGGCGCCACTTAACACAACGCCGCCGCTGGCTTGCCAATCGTTGGTAGGAGGCAAAGTTGCTGGGCGGCCAGTGGGGAGTGATGGAGGTAAGGTTTTCTCGGATCGCGAGCCGCTTCACACATCGTCGGGAATCATGTCCAAGCCCGCGATGGCATGGACCAAGCCAAAGGTCAACCGTGCCGCCGAAGAGGATTTTTGGACCGTGACAGGCCTCTGGTCAAATCATGCGTACGCCGTGCTTGGCGTTATGAAACAGGGTGACCGCGATTACGTGGTGCTTCGAAATCCTTGGGGGATCGCGACCAGGCCGCGGGGAGGTTATGCCGAGGACCCTTGGAATGCGGGTGAGCTGTCGCTTACCTTGAATCAAAAAGGCGTGTTCGCAATCCTGCTGGAAATGTTTGTGGAGCATTTCGATCAGATTGGCTGGATCGAAAACCTGGTGAACGCATAGGACCGCGGAACTTGCTGTTGGTCCTGCAACCGCAGCGAACACTTCATACGTTGAAAAGACCCACATTCGCGCCAAGTCTTCTTCATTTTCGCCTACCGCAACGCAACTTCTGCGCTTCACACACGACGCGTCGCGCGCCTAGGTCGTCGGCTCTATTTGCCAAGAGCCGACTGAGCCCAACAACCGCGTATCGCAGGTTGCGCAAGCCTTAGGACGCAGCAAACAACTCCCTCCGCTCGATCGCCTCGCACTTGCGTTGAATCTTTATCTCCATCTGCGCGCGCTGCACAACCGCAAAGCGAATCTTCCCCTCGCATACCACCTCGTGTTCATCGCTTGCCTGCACCCAAAACGTCGCTTCGTGATCGCCGATGCCGATCACCCAACCGTCCACTTTCATAATTGCTCCGGGAGGGATCGCCGCATGGTGCTGGCACTGGACGAATGACCCAACGACTACCTCTTCGTCCTGGTCCAGATACATTTGCATCTCGCGTACGCAGATCGACTCGAGCACTGCTACCAAATATCCGGTAGCCATCGCATCGATCATGCGGTCTGCATAATCTTTGCCATGTGGCAACCGTCGAAACAGTCTCCGTGCCGTTTGCTCGGCCGGAACGACGTACGTTTCGCTGAAAAAGACTTGGCTGATCTCGCAATGTTTCATTGCTTGCCTCCCTGAGAGCAATGCCCGATGACTGCAACTCTCTCCAACGCTGGGT
>JACCZX010000378.1 GCA_013695705.1 Burkholderiaceae bacterium
CTCGATACGGTTCGAGGAGCAGTCGCTCGCGCTGCGTTGGCACCTACCGCGGCTGCTGCCGGCGATGGCCAGGCGCTGCGACGCCAGTCGAAGACCACGCGACGTACGCCGAATCAAACTGTGGCACTAGCGCTCAGCGGCGGGCGGGATTCGATGGCGCTGCTCGAATTGCTCAGTCGCCTCGCCGCCACACGCGGCACCGGTATTCGCCGCGTGATCGCGATTCACATACATCATGGGCTGAGCCGCAACGCCGACGCCTGGCAGGCGCATTGCGAAGCGGAATGCGCGCGTCGCGGAGTGCCACTGGCCGTGCGTCGCGTCGAAGTGAAGCGGCGCGGCCGCGGCATCGAGGCGGCGGCGCGTGACGTGCGTTACCCGGCGTTGGCGGAGGCGGCGCGCGCAGCCGGCGCGCGAATCGTTCTGACTGCGCATCATCGAGACGATCGTCTTGAAACGTTTCTGCTGCAATGGATGCGCGGCGCCGGCCTCGATGGATTGGCGGCATTCCCGCCGCTGCGCATGCTCGGCGCCGATATGCAACTGCTGCGTCCATTGATCGACGTCGCCCGTGCCGACCTCGAGCGCTATGTCGAGCTGCGTCACCTGCCATACGTTGAGGACGAGAGCAACGACGATGTTGCGCTACTGAGAAACGCCGTGCGGCACGACGTGCTGCCGCGCATCGACAACATTCGGCCCGGTTTCAGAGGTGCAGCGGCGCGTTCGATCGATCTGGTGCTCGATGCGGCGGAGGCGATTCGCTCGATAGCAGCGGCCGATCTGGCCACGTGCGCCGACGGCGCACCCGTTGCAATGGTGTGGCTGGATCGGCTCGCTGCGCTGCCACAGTCGCGCCAGACCGGCGTGCTTCGGAAATGGCTGGCGGACGCTGGTCTGGAAGCGCCGAGCCGCGCGCGCTTGCTTGAAGTGCTGGAACAAGCGCGCAACAAGCGTAGCGATGCGCGGATGCTGGTACGCGTGGGTGACCAGGAAGTGCGCCGCTATCGCGGTCTGCTGCTTTTAAAGCGTGTGGACGATTCCGATCGCGACACGTACACGCTGCAGTGGCGTGGCGAAGATGAAATTCCGGTTCCTGCATGGGGCGGCGTGCTGCGGTTCATCCCGGTTGAAGGCGAGGGGTTCGATCCGCAGTGGCTGCGCGCCAAACCGTTGGAGGTGCGCTCGCGAGGTGGGGGTGAACGTTTCAAGCCGCATCCCTCGCGGCCGTCCAAGACATTGAAGCGGTTGTTTCAGGACGCCGGCATTCCGGAGTTCGAGCGCGCACGGTTGCCATTGATGTGGCGCGACGGCGAGCTGATTTTCGTTGCGGGTCTCGGCGTCGACGCACGCCTTACCGATCGCGATGGTGAACGCTTCATTGTCGGCTGGGAACCCGATGCTTCGCTAATCGAGCGCGATCTGTAGAACGGGACCACGCTCCCTATAATCGCGCGCTGAAATTTGCTCGCGTATCGGAAGAGATCACAACTAGCAGCAACAATGGCGCTCATCGTTCACAAATACGGCGGCACGTCGGTCGGCTCGGTTGAGCGCATCAAGAACGTCGCGCGCCGTTTGGAGAAATGGCACCGCGCGGGCCATCAGTTGGTCGTGGTCGTATCCGCGATGAGCGGCGAAACCAACCGGCTGATCAGTCTCGCAAAGGAAGTGCAAAGCAGCCCTGACGCGCGCGAGCTCGATGTGGTGGCATCGACCGGCGAACAAGTGACCGTGGCCTTGCTCGCGATGGCATTGATCGAACGCGGTCTTAAAGCCAAGAGCTATACCGGGCCGCAGGTGCACGTGTTGACCGACAGCGCGTTCAACAAGGCGCGCATTCTGCGCATCGATGAAAAAAGAATCCGCGCTGATCTGAACGGTGGAACGATCGTCGTGGTCGCCGGCTTTCAGGGTGCCGACGAGCACGGCAACATCACTACGCTGGGACGCGGTGGGTCAGATACATCGGCGGTCGCACTCGCGGCGGCACTGGCAGCCGATGAGTGCCTGATCTACACCGACGTCGACGGTGTCTACACCACCGACCCGCGCATCGTTCCCGAAGCTCGGCGGCTGCACCGAATCACGTTCGAAGAGATGCTTGAAATGGCGAGCCTCGGATCGAAAGTGCTGCAGCTGAGATCGGTCGAGTTCGCTGGCAAATACAAAGTGCCGTTGCGCGTTCTGTCGAGCATGACCGACGCTGGCATCCCGCTGGATGAAGAGGCCACATCCGGCACGCTGATCACGTTCGAGGAAAACATCCAGATGGAAAAAGCCGTCATCTCCGGCGTGGCGTTCACGCGCGACGAAGCCAAGATCACGCTGACGCGCGTTCCCGACCGACCCGGGATCGCCTACCAAATTCTCGGGCCGATTGCCGACGCCAATCTCGACGTCGACATGATCGTGCAGAACATCAGTGTCGACGGCACCACCGATTTTTCATTCACCGTGCATCGCAACGAGTACGAAAAAGCGCTCGGCGTGCTCGAAAGCAAGGTCATGAATCACATCGGCGCGAAAGAGATCGTAGGCGACCCGAAAATAGCCAAAGTTTCGATCGTCGGTATCGGCATGCGCTCACACGTGGGCATCGCCAGCCTGATGTTCAAGACCCTGGCGGAGGAGGGCATCAACATGCAGATGATCTCCACCAGCGAGATCAAGATCTCGGTCGTGGTCGAAGACAAATATTTGGAGCTTGCCGTGCGCGCGCTGCACAAGGCGTTTGGGCTCGAGCAGGTTAGTGCGTGACGGCGCGCTAGCCGCCATGCGCCTTCAAAGTAGCGAACGCCGTTTCGCGGAGCGACCCAAAATTCACGCGCCCTCGCTGATCAGGACGCTTGAACTGCTTGGACAATAACTTTCAGTAAACTCCTGCCTCGTAAGTCTGTGCATCCCGGAGGCGTGGCCGAGTGGTCGAAGGCACTCCCCTGCTAAGGGAGCATGCGCGCAAAAACGTGCATCGACGGTTCGAATCCGTCCGCCTCCGCCA
>JACCZX010000397.1 GCA_013695705.1 Burkholderiaceae bacterium
GTGCCAGCATGCCTCGGCAGCGCCGAGCGCGCCCCACGCGATGCCGTAGCGCGCCGAGTTCAGGCTAGTAAACGGCCCCTTGAGTCCCTCGACGTTCGGCAGCTCGTTCTCAGCCGGTACGAATGCGTCGTCCATCACAATCTGGCCGGTGATCGAAGCGCGCAAGCCGAACTTGCCGTGGATGGGCGGAGCTGACAATCCCTTGTTGCCCTTCTCGACGATGTAGCCGCGGATCACACCTGCATCGTTCTTGGCCCAGACGACAAACACATCGGCAATCGGCGAGTTGCTGATCCAGGTCTTCGCGCCGGTCAACAGAAACCCACCGTCGACTTTTCGTGCGCGCGTTTCCATACTGCCGGGGTCCGAACCGTGATTCGGTTCGGTCAATCCGAAACAGCCGATCGATTCACCGGTGGCTAGCTTAGGCAAATACTTTTTTCGCTGCAGTTCAGAGCCAAATTCAAAAATCGGTAGCATCACCAGCGAGCTTTGCACGCTCATCATCGAGCGATAGCCCGAATCGACGCGCTCGATTTCGCGCGCAATCAAGCCGTAGCAGACGTAGTTCAGCGCGGCGCCGCCATACTCCTCGGGCAACGTGCTCCCGAGCAGACCCAGCGCGCCGAATTCTTGAAATATTGCGGCGTCGGTTTTTTCATGGCGAAACGCCTCCAGGACGCGCGGCGCGAGTTTGTCCTGCGCGTACGCCTGCGCAGCGTCGCGCACCATGCGCTCGTCGGCTGTCAATTGATCGTCGAGCAGCAGCGGGTCTTCCCACTTGAACGACGCTTTGAGTTTCTTCGGCGATTCCGGAGCGTTCATCTGTTTCCTTTTGCGTTCAGGCCTGCTCAGGCACGACGGCGGTCACTTCTATTTCGACCTTGGCTTCGGGTTCGATCAACGCGACAACCTGCACCGCCGTCATTGCCGGGTAGTGCAACGCACCGTTCGCAGCCATCACTTCACGGTAGGCCGCGCCGATTTCCGGCAGCCGCTTTACATATTCGTCGCGGCTCAGCAAATACCAGGTCATGCGGACGATATGTTGTGGGCCGGCGTTGGCGTCTGCGAGCACTGCGAGGGCATTTGCCAGCGCCTGTTTTACCTGTCCAACCAGGTCGTCGGTTTCAAATGTGCCGGCAGCGTTCCACCCAATCTGCCCGGCGATCGAAATCACAGTGCCGCGTGCCGCAATCCCGTTCGCATAACCGCGCGGCCGGGGCCATCCCGGAGGCTGCAGAACGTTCATAGATCCGTGCGCACTTTCCATAGTTCGGGGAACAGGACGACGTCGAGCATTTTTCGCAGATATGCGACGCCACCGGTGCCGCCCGTGCCGGTCTTGAAGCCAATGATGCGCTCGACCGTCGTCACATGCCGAAACCGCCAAAGACGAAATGCGTCTTCGAGATCGACCAGCTCTTCTGCCAGCTCGTACAGCTCCCAGTATTCGCGCGGCGCACGATAGACGATCAGCCAGGCTTGCGCGACTGCTTCGCTCGCCTGATGCGCTTGACGAACGTCGCGCTCGGTGACCGCCGGATCGTTCAACAAGCCGCGGCGAGCCAGCAAGCGTACCGCTTCGTCGTACAGCGACGGTGCATCGAGCGCGCTTTGCAGCGCTGCATAAATGTTAGTTTGCTCGTGCGGCTTGATCAAATCGGGCGCTTTGTTGCCGAGCATGAATTCGATCTCGCGGTACTGCCACGATTGAAATCCTGAGCTGGTCCCGAGATACGGCCGTATTGCGCTGTACTCGCTTGGCGTCATTGTTGCCAAGACATCCCATGCATGCACCAGTTGCTCCATGATGCGCGATACGCGCGCGAGCATCTTGAAGGCTGGCGGCAAATCATCGGCGCGCATTGCATCGCGCGCGGCGCGCAGCTCGTGCAGCGCGAGCTTCATCCACAACTCGCTGGTCTGGTGCTGAATGATGAACAGGAGCTCGTTCGGATCAGACGAACGCGGATGCTGCGCGTTCAGGATCGAACCGAGCGCAAGGTAGTCGCCGTAGCGCATATCGCTCATCGGGGGCTACGTGACCGCCGCGCGTGTTTGAAATGCAGGCTCGGACCATTCTTCATTCGCCAGCACCTCGCGCAAGGCGTGCGCGGCATCCCACACGTCGACGTAGCGAACATACAGCGGGGCGAAGCCGAAGCGAAGAATGTCCGGAGCGCGAAAATCGCCGATCACACCGCGTTTGATCAACGCTTGCATCGCGGCGAATGCGTGTGGATGAGAAAAGCATACCTGGCTGCCGCGCTGTTCGGCATGGCGGGGTGATGCGAGCTGCAGTCCGTGCTCCGCACACTGCTCCTCAATCAGCCGAATGAAGAGTTGCGTGAGCGCAACTGATTTTGCGCGGAGCGCTTTGATCCCGGCTGCGAGCACTGTATCGACGCCGACCTCGAGCGCGGCCAAGGCGATGATCGACGGCGTACCGACGGCGTAGCGATCGATCGAAGCAGCCGGACGATAACAATCATGAAATTCAAAGGGTGAGTGGTGCCCGAGCC
>JACCZX010000414.1 GCA_013695705.1 Burkholderiaceae bacterium
AGGCGGCATCGGCGAAGTCGAACAAACAGCCGCCGAAATTGGGAGGAACGGCATGGCCACCGGAACCGGCAACGACATACGCTCCGGCCGCCGAATAGTCGTCGACAAAAGTACCGCCACCGTAAAAGCGAAACAACGCATAGTCCCAATCGAAGGCAGAGTGCGTCGGCGGCCTGACGTTCTCGGCGAAGTTGCTGCCTATTAGCGCAGCCTGACCGGAAGGCGGCAGCGCATATGGGAGCGAGGTAACCGAAAGCGTGGCGGGTGCAGAAGTCAGCATTGACATTATTTGTTCCTTGGATAGGCGCCCCAACGCGGATCCGCGCCGAAGCCGGCACTCCACGTCGAAAGGTTCGTAACGTTTGTCATGACCTTGTTCCAAGCCGCGTCCGCGCCTGGCAACCCGCGCTCAACGGCCGCGACCAGAGCGGCCCAGAAGTACGACGGGTAGTAGGCGCCGGCGCTGTCGTCCGCGCGGGCTGATGAATAAGTGGTCGACTTCCAGCTTCCGTTCATCCACGGACCGGCCACCGGCGGCGGTCCCTCGGTGTACTGCCACGCGAACTGCTCCGCCCAGGTCGGCAGCGAGTTTATTGACGTGCTGCGGCCAGCCGTTGTCTGGTAATACAAAATTCGCCATTGGCCGCCATTGGCCTCGTTGACGTACCGCACGGGCTGTGCCGCAACCCAGTCGGCGATGGCAACCAGCGCCGATTGCTCCGCGCCGGTAAGCAACTTTGCGCTCGCCACTTTGTGAAGTTCTGCGACGAGATAATGATGCTCCCACAGTGGTTGAATAAACCCGGCGCCACCGTAGGCCGCCACGAAATCGTTCAGGTTCGTCGGTGAGTAGTCCCACACAAAACCAAGGACCGAGCGCGGGTCATCCTGGAACGTCTTTAGCAACTGCGCATTACGAAACAGCGCAGAGCGTCCTGCTTGTTTCCAGGCGTCTGCATCCGGGGTCAAAAAGATCGCATGTGCGAGGCTGCGCGCACACCACGCTTTGCCGCGCGTTTGATAGTAGGTTCCGAACGTGCCGTCATCGCTTGACCACGTTCCGTTCCACACCGCGATCTTCTGCGCGATCTCGATAAACACCGGCGACGGGCGGCACATGAATGCCATCAATCCGGCCGCTGGGTGATGCGCGACTTCCCAGGCGGGTTCGGTACCGTTATTCGGCCACGCTCGTGCCGCGTTGTATCCGACTTGCTGCTGATTCTTGTTCGCCAGCTGGTCGAACGTCGGCACAAGGCCGGTGGCCGCGTCCCGATAGTTCACGTTGAAGCTCAACACCGACAAGGCGGACGCGATCACCGCGCGGCGCACCTGGTTGTCACCGCTTTGCAGGTATTGCACTTCCCACTTTGGCAGCGGGCCGATGAAAGATGAGTCACCACCACCGCCCATGCCGCTGGCCGGATGGCGGCCGACGCCCCACGGCTGGTAGGCGTCGGCGGCGTACTGCGCCATGCTGCCGCCCGATTTCCAGACCTTGAAGAAAAGCGGATGCGCCTGCATTGACGCGATGTCATGCGAGACGTCGATGCCCGGATCGCCGCCGACCCAGCTCGATGCGAACCAGGCGCGAAACGCCTGATGGACCGACGGAACCGTCGCAACCAGCGCACCGTTCACGGTAACTGCGGCGGTATACGAAACCGCAGCAGGTGCGACTGGCGTCGCGGTTGTCATCTTGCTGTTTTCAACCACGACCTCTACCAGCGCCCGGTTCGACGAGAACGCGTGGATGTCGATCACGGCTTCCAACGTGGGGTGCGCGCCGACCGGCGCACGATAACGGCAGCACACGACGCGCTCGTTCGCCCACCAGATCTTCGATGGTGTCGCGAAGTTGCTTAGCGTCGCGGAACCTGCGGCGCCGCAATCGACCGTTACGTTCGTCACGAGCTGACCAACCCGCGCTGCGGTCAATGCATTCGAACTCGCCGCCGTTGCGCGCAGACGAACGGCCCTGGACGTCCCGAGCGTGACACCGGTTTCCCCCGCTACGACCACGACCGAAGCCGAGCCGTCGGGCCATTTCGAAACGACGCTCGATCGCAGAGTGGGATCATCGGGCGAGTCAAGATTTTGCCCGGCCGCCACCAAACCCTGCAGCGGATAAACCGCGGCCGTGTA
>JACCZX010000452.1 GCA_013695705.1 Burkholderiaceae bacterium
GTTCATGCCGACCATCGCGTTGCGCTTGACCACGCAGCCGTGCAGCACAGCGCCGTGACCGATGTGTCCATCTTCCTCGACGACCGTGTCGGTGCTGGGGAAGCCGTGCATCACGCAACAATCTTGCACGTTGCTTCCAGCTTCGAGCACGATGCGGCCGAAATCGCCGCGCAAACTAGCCGCCGGCCCGACGTAGCAACGCGGGCCCACGATGACGTCGCCGGTCAAAATCGCAGTCGGATGCACGAATGCGCTCGGGTCAACGACGGGCCTGATACCGTTAATTTCGTAGCAAGGCATTTTGGTTTGACCGACAAGCTGACCGGACACTATGTTGCGCAAGTCTAATCGGCTGATCGTAGCGTTCGATCACCGGACGCTCGGAACGGCTATCGTAGCCAACATTGCTTACGAGACGTTGCGTTGACTCGATCAAACAAATCAACTGCCGACAAGCCGAAGCCGCGCAAGTCGATTGGCCGGCGTTTGCCCGTGAATCCGGAGAAAACTGCATCGGCGCAGAAGGCACGAGTGCGCGGCTTGCTTGCAGCCGCATCCGAGAAGTTAGCTGCAGATCCCACCGGCGCGTCGGTGCTGGCCGATGAGGCACTGCATGCAGCTCGTTCGCTACGCGACTCACTGCTTCACGGCGAAGCGGCTTTAGCGCTCGCTGCGTGCCACCACCATCGGGCGGACTTGCCGAAGGCTAATGAATTCATCGAAGAGTCTTTGCAGGCGTTCGAGCGCGCCGGCAAAAGCAGCCGACTTGGTCGAGTCTATAAGTTGCAGGCGCTGGTATTTTCAATGCAGGACCGCGTCAGCCTGGCGCTGGCAGCAGCGGTCAAGTCCCTTTCCTATCCCGATCTGGATGCAAAGGACCGCGCGTTCGTATTCTGCGTCATTGGATCGTGCTTCAGCAGACTATTCGACGTTCCGACAGCGGTCGATCTGATGGAGCGGCGCGCGTTACCCGAGGCCGATACTTCGGGTGACCCGCAAGCGATCGTTGCATGTTATCTGCGTACTGCTGCGTATTTAAATATGTGCGCGGTGTGGTCGGCTGGAATCCCGCACTCTCTGACGGTCGGGATCAAGCGACCTGACAACCTTGCGAGCCCGGCCGAGTATCTCGAACGAGCCATGCGCTACCTGGATGTCTGCGAAACGCATGGCGACAACATGTTGATCAAGGACCGCCCATACTTTTTTGCAGAAAGAGCGTCGGCGGTCGCACTGAGGGATGGTTATGAGCACGCCCTTCCGTTTCTCGGCCAGGCGCGCGCGGTCACCAGCGACCGGATCCCCGTTACCAAGCCATTCGTGCTGCTCGAAAACGCGGTGATCGCACGCATTGCCGGGCGCTGGGACGAAGCGCTCGCGCTGATAGAAGAAATGCAGCGTTTGCCAGCGTGGCATATCTGGCAGCGCACCGTGTTTTTCGAACTGTCGTGCATCTATCGAGCGCTTGGAAAGGATCAGGAAGCACTGCGCGCGCTTGAGAAATTCACCGATTTACAGACCAACATGGCGCGGCTGGCCAACACCTGGGTAGACGACGCGCTGAACCAGCAGCGCTACGGAAAGCAGCTCGATCTATCGCACCTTCGCTCATCCGTTCTTGACACAGCGGAGCCGGCGGCATTGCAGCGAGCATCGCGCTATGTCGAATCGAATCTTCACCGACGTCTAGCGTTGTCGGATGTGGCTCGCCAATCAGGCGTAAGCGTTCGCACGCTGCAGACTTTGTATCAGAATTTTCACGGCGTTTCTGCCAGCGCTTTTATCAAAGAGCAGAAGATGCAGCGAGCGCATCAAATGCTCGCCGGCGGAGATGTCTCCGTTTATCAGACGGCCGATGCGATTGGATACACCAGCCCGCACAACCTCTCGCGGGACTTCCGTGAGCGCTTCGGCTACGCACCTTCGGACGTCCGGCCCAGCTCCGCTAAGCGTTAAGGAATAGCGGTTGTTGCACGAAACGAGACTGTTTTGCTCGTTCCGATATTCCGCGGCTTCCGAATTCGGAACAGACTTTCATCGTCGTCGCGTTGCAGACGTGACCGAACTGAATCCCTCGATGAAACTAACCTGGAAGCCCACATGCTCGCAGATACCTACTGCCAAACGATTGAACGCGTCACGCTAATGGCGCCAAGCGTGCATCCACTGCTGACGGCATGGGTCAACGGGCTAGTACACCAAGTGCCGACGTTCCCGCGCATTGGCGATGAGGATGCAGCGCTGTTCCAGACGATCGATCTGAGCCGAACGTCGGAAGCAAACGACCAACGCCTTTGCTATTTCGCCGCAGAGCAAATCGTTCGCGATGTTGCTCCTTGCATTCTCGAGGAGATTGGGTTGCAGGTCTTTGCCGACAAGATGCGCGCGCTGCCACCTATCGCGTCGCCAGCGGCGGCGCAGAAAGCCTCGGACCTCTGCTTCGAAGTTCCGCAGGATGCCTATCTGAATACCATCGACCGTCGCACGTTAATGATCGGAACGCTCACCTGCGCGATGACAGCGTTGCCCACGAGCAATTGGTTTTATTTGATGTCTAACGCTGGTTCGACGGCGGCGATCTATATAAAAACTTCGCGCAACCATGCACAAGCGCTGACGACGATTTATCAGATGTTCACAACGCTAACGGAGTTTGCGCGTATGCCCGCGCTGGTGAGGACCTAACGCCTACACGTGCCAGCGGCGCTGGATGACTCGAAATCGGTTCGCCACGAACGCGCTGTCCGTGTAGCTCGCATTCGCCGCCGGATTGGCGCCAGTGGCGTGATAGTCAGAGAATGCAGCCGACTGATTTACGTAGACGTTGCTTAGCAGGTTGATCGAAAGCGCAACGCCCGCGCGCAACGTCGCTTCGGTCATCGCATCGATGACTTCCTGTTTGGTCGAGTACAGCCCGACCGTCAGCGCACCGCGTTCTCTGACGATCTTTTCGGACAGCGCTATCGCGGCCATTGCGTCGGGCACTTTTACAATCAAAGTAATCGGACCGAATCGCTCCTGCGTGTACACCGACTCGTTGGCGGCGTCGGTCTTCATCAGCAGCGGTGTGTGCACGTTGGCAGCGGGAAATTCGGCGTTCGCCAGCTTGCGCGATGCCAGCACAACTTCAGCGAGCTCCGGCGCCTCTTCGATGCGCTTTAATGTTTCGGGCGATTGGATCGATCCAAGCACCGCCGTTGCGACGGCTGCGTCGGACAGCAATTTATCGACGGCGCGCCCTAGATCCGATGCCACTTCGTCGAAACCCTTGCGTCCCTCATCGGTATCGATGCCGTCGGCAGGCACAAAAATGTCCTGCGTCGTCGTGCACATCTGCCCCGAATACAGGCTTAGCGTGAACGCGAGGTTCTTCAGCATCGCTTTGTAGTTATCGGTCGATTCAATGACCACGTTGTTGACACCCGCCAACTCCGCGTAGACCTGCGCTTGTCGCGCGTTGTCGACCAGCCAGCGGCCGAATGAACTGCTGCCCGTAAAGTCGATCGAGCGCACCGCTGGATTTGTCGCCAGCGCCTGCGTGGCTTTCGAATCACTGGTGACCGCAAGCGACACCACATTTCGATCCATTCCATTCTCAGCGAGCACTTCGCGCACGATGCGCACGCTGATGGCTGCCGGCAGGATTGCGTTCGGATGCGGTTTGACCATCACCGGATTGCCGGTAACCAGCGCGGCAAACAATCCGGGATACGTGTTCCATGTCGGAAACGTGCCGCAACCGATCACCAGTGCGACGCCGCGCCCGACGATCTCGAAGCGCTTTTCCATGACCAGCGGCGGGTTCTTGCCCTGCGGCTTCTCCCAGCGCGCCGCGCTCGGCACCGCGCTCATTTCGCGATAGGCATACGCGACGGCTTCGAGCCCGCGATCCTGCGCATGTGGCCCGCCCGCCTGGAACGCCATCATCCAGCCTTGCCCGGTGGTGACCATCACGGCGTGCGCGATTTCGAAGCTCGCCTTATTCAATCGCGCGAGTGCTTCAAGACAAATGCCGGTGCGGCCTTCGACGCCGAGCTTCTGCCACGCCGGCATCGCAGCGAGCGCGGCATCGATCAGCGCCTGCGGCTCGCACACGGGATACTCGACTTCAAGCGGAATACCGTACGGTGAATGCTCGCTCGCGAGCCAGCCGATGCGGCCCGGCTGATCGAGTTCGAACTGCCGGCCTGCATAGCCGAGTGCCGCGGCCTTGCCTTCATCGTTTGCGGCTTCGCCATAGACCTTCGGACTGGGCTGCTCGGGGTACGCGCTCCAATAGCCGCGCGTGCGCATGGCCTCGAGCGCGCCGTCCAAAACGCTGCGATGTTTGTCGAATAGAGGATGCATGCTTGAGTCGCTTGGTTTTTCGGGAAGTCGAAGCTACTATTGATTGAACGGTCGGTCAATTAATGCAATGAGAACGGATTTCGAATCGATCAAGGTCGATGTTACAGACGGCGTTGTGACGCTGACATTAAATCGTCCTGAGCGGCTGAACAGCTTCACCGTGGCGATGCATGGTGAAGTGCGCGCGGCGCTTGACGTTATCGCGGCCGATCAATCGATTCGCTGCTTTGTTTTGACAGGAGCCGGCCGCGGGTTTTGCGCAGGGCAGGATTTGTCAGATCGCGCTGTGGCGCCGAATGAAGAAGGCGTGGACCTCGGCGCCTCGATCGAGAATTACTACAAACCGCTGCTGCAGAGCCTGCGCGCGTTGCCGATGCCGACCATCGCGGCGGTCAACGGTGTCGCTGCCGGTGCCGGCGCGAACATTCCGTTTGCGTGCGATCTTGTGTACGCCGCGCAATCGGCGAACTTCATTCAGTCGTTTTCGAAGCTGGGTCTCGTGCCCGATTGCGGCGGCACGTGGTGGTTGCCGCGATTGATCGGCCCCGCGCGCGCAATGGGATTGACTTTGCTGGGTGAGAAGCTCACTGCGACGCAGGCGGCAGACTGGGGATTGATTTGGCGTTGCGTGGCGGACGACGAGTTGGTGTCGACCGCAAGAGCGGTAGCGCTTCAGCTTGCTGCCGGTCCAACACGCGGCTACGTGCGCACGCGGCAAGCGATCGACGCAGCCATGCTATTGCCGTTCGAAGGCGCACTCGATGTTGAACGCGACTATCAGCGCGAGCTCGGCCGGTCGGTCGATTATCGTGAAGGTGTGACGGCGTTTATCGAAAAGCGCGCAGCGCACTTTAC
>JACCZX010000455.1 GCA_013695705.1 Burkholderiaceae bacterium
CGTCACGGGAGGGCCCGGCTGGGTTGCGCAGTGTGAGAGCAAGGAAACGCTGGACTTTGTCCGCCGCTACGCCGAGGGGCGTGTGGTGGCGGGCGTGTGTACTGGCGCCATGATCCTCGCGGCGTCCGGAATTTTGGACGGCCGCAAGGCAACCACCAAGTGCGAGGTCGCCGGCACAGAGGTGCCCCCGGTACGCCTTATGCGCGATCGCCATCCGCAAATCGACGTTACCGAAGAGGCAAGCCTCGTCGATTGTGGCGCTGTGATTACAGGTGGCGGCGTGACCCTTGGCATCGACGCCACGTTGCATCTCCTCTCACGTCTGGTTGGGGAACAGGTCGCGAACGAGACGGCCCGCATCATGGAATACTCCCGCGCATGGCAAGTAAACCGAGAGGCGCTGCCCGTCATCGTGCAATGAAGGCGCCCGCACGTGAGCGGGCAGAGAAAAACGTGGTGATTGGCGAGCATCTGAGGACGTTGCGAGCTGCGCGTGGCATGACGCTCGATAGCCTTTCCGCAGCGACCGACCTGACCAAGAGCTATCTTTCAAAGATTCAGAACTCGCACAAGGTCCCGCCAATCGCGACGCTTTCTCGCATCGCGCAAGCGCTCGGCACGGGGATCGGGAGTTTTTTCGGCGACATTCTCGAGCCCGGCATCGGCGCCAGTGTCGTCCGCAAGCATGAGCGGCTGCCGGTGGTGCGCGGCGGTACTGCTTTCGGTTATGACTACGTGAGCCTCGCGCACGATCGGCTCGTGAAGCGGATGGAGCCATTCGTCTTCACTTTTCCTTCGAAGATCGACCGGCATGTTTTCTTCGACCACGGTGGCGAAGAATTTGTGTTCATCCTAAGCGGCAGGGTTATGTTCCAAGTGGGAGACGATCGTTGGATGCTCGGGAAGGGCGACAGCATTTATTTTGACGCCGCCATTCCGCACCGGGGCTGGAGCGTGGGCAGAGACGCGACTGCACTGGTGGTAATTCACGCGCCGGATCATGCACGCGAGAAGCCTCGCAGGGAGAGGCGCAAGCGTCGTATTTAATGACCTGCGCGAACAATTTTTATCGAGTGTCTTACTTTGAGAGATCCGATCTGACGGCATGCAAAGTGCTTGCGTAAACGTGACGCTTGTTCGCTGCGAGGTCCTTTCGATCGACGCCATGCTTGACAACTGGTCTGCCTAAATCTGGCTGGGTTTCGCCACGGATAACAGGGAACCGAATCTTCAAGGAGCTGCATATGCCAATAACTCGGCGGTTGCGAGGAGCAATCATGATTGCATCACTCATTTCACTTTTAGCGTGCGACTCGCGCGGCCGGGCATACGAAGATGTGCGGCTTGATCGGCTGACTGCGGGCGAATCGACGGAACAGGATGTGCGTCAGCTCTTTGGTGTTCCGTCCGCCGTGCGCGATATGGCGGGCGGCAAAGGTTTGGTCTATCCGCTCGGCCCCGAAGGCCCGCACACGCTTTTAATGAGGATTGACGCCAACGGAAAATATCAGGGTAGAGAGAATCTTCTGACTCGCGATAATTTTAATCGGGTCACGCGCGGACAGAAGGAATCCGATGTTCTCGGCTTGCTTGGTCGCCCCGGGCGCACGGAAAAATATGCATTGAAACGCGAGACCGCCTGGGAGTGGCGCTTTCTCGACGGCAATGACACACGCGTGTTCGTAGTGACTTTTGATGCCGGCGGTACCGTGGTCACTTCCGTCATCGAAGAAGATCCGCGTAAATCGGGTGGAGCTTGATGCTTGACGCGGTGACTTAGCGTCGCACGTGGCGACGCGGGGTCTCAGCGCGTCCGCGAAACTTTTTCCGCTATCACTCCGCGCAGCGACTCTACCAACGCACGCCTGGTTTGTAGCGTTTGATCGTCGGGGGTGCGCTGCGCTGCGCCCCACACCGGCCGCGGAAAGTGCAGGTCGTCGGCGAAGCGCGGAATAACGTGCCAGTGCAGGTGTGGCGTCATGTTGCCCAGGCTCGCGAGATTGATCTTCAGCGGCGCGAGCACTTCACGCTGCGCCGCTTCGACTGCAAACACCGTTTTCATGAGCCGCAGCCGCTGTTTCTCTTCGAGCTCACTCATCTCGCGCACGTGGTCGTTCCAGATCACTCGCACGTAGCCGGGGTAGTCCGGCTCGTCGACCAATGTCACGCGCAGCCACTCGTTGGCTAGCACAATCGAACCACCGTCGCTTTTGCAGAGTTCGCAGTCAGCAAGCCGCACGTTAGACCAGCACGCGCTCGATGCCGCCATGATTGGCACGGTCGACATACTCCGGCAGCCAGTCAACGCCAAGAATATGACGCGCCATTTCAACCACGATGTAATCAGCGTCGACGTCGGCATCGTGGTTGAAGCGCTTCAATCCCTGCAAACATGATGGGCACGACGTCAGTACTTTAACTTCGCCCTCGAAGCCGTCGGCACGCAGCTTGTCGGCGCCGGTGCGCACCTCGCGTTCCTTGCGAAAGCGCACCTGTGTTGCGACATCGGGGCGCGCAATCGCGAATGTGCCCGACTCGCCGCAGCAGCGATCGTTGTTTTCGATCGCAACGTTATCGATCGTCCTGACC
>JACCZX010000482.1 GCA_013695705.1 Burkholderiaceae bacterium
CCGATGCTCACCTTGGGCATTCCGCCGAACGCAGTGATGGCGCTGATGGTGGGCGCGATGACGATCCACAACATTCAGCCGGGCCCGCAGGTAATGACCAGCAACCCTGCTCTTTTCTGGGGGCTGATCACCTCGATGTGGATCGGTAACCTGATGCTTGTGGTGTTGAACCTGCCGCTGATCGGCATCTGGGTCCAGTTGCTGAAGGTCCCGTACCGCTTGCTGTACCCGGCCATTCTCGTGTTCTCCGCAATCGGCGTTTACTCGATCAACAACAACCCGTTCGACGTCACAATGACTGCAGTGTTCGGACTGCTGGGCTACATTTTCTTCAAGCTGCGCTGCGAGCCGGCACCGCTGATTCTTGGATTCATTCTGGGTCCGATGATGGAAGAAAACCTCCGGCGGGCGATGTTGCTGTCGCGGGGTGACCCGACCGTGTTTTTCACGCGCCCGCTATCGCTGGGGCTGCTGATTGCAGCCGCTGCCATGGTTGTTATCGTCGCACTGCCGAATATCAAGAAAAAGCGCGAGGTAGCTTTTCAGGAAGTGACCTAGGAGGAGGAAAGCACGATAGTAAGAAACGGCTGCAACAGCTGAGTCTGACCGACCTTGGCAATGCCACCGAGTGCGAGTCCGCGATACCAGGGAACGAACGCGAAAAACTGGCTGATTACCGTGACGTAAGCGAACCCAAGCCAGGACTCCAACGGCAAGCTGATCATTGCGGGCGCGAACAGGACGACAGGAACAATAAGTATCGGGGCAGAAAAGAGAAGCGCCCACGAGATCACCTGTAAACCGCCCAACGATCGCGAAAGCTGCGCACCCACCGCGTATCCCACGGCAGCACTGACAACGGCCGCGAATAGAGCGAGATCAATCCACTGCAAAGTGCCGCCCGCCTTACTGAGCGAATACCCAACCACGAGCGTCGTTCCAACCAGTGCGAACAGCCAAAAGCGCACGGACGGTCGTTCTCCAGAAAAGAAAAATCCGGCTGCAGCGGTTGCCAGCGGCAGAATCCCGAGGACGACCCCACCGTGCGACGCATCTACATAGCGCATCGCCGAGGCTGTAAATAGCGGGAAGCCAATCACAACCGCGGCGGCGACGATGACTAGCTTTTTGGCTTCTGTGGGCGACGGTACGCGTTGCCGGGTAAGCAACAGGAATGCGGTCGCCAGCAACGCCGCGCCGATCCCGCGACCGAGGCCTACAAATACTGGATCGAGTGCTCGAACCGCTACCCGGGTGGCGGGCAGCGTGACAGCAAACGCAACGCCCGCCATCAGCCCAAGCAGATAGCCCCGATTTTCGTCACGCTTCGACATGAACTCAGCCGATTAGCTCGGCTGAAAGATCAGCGCACCCGACCATCGTTAACGGCGATTGCGCGGATGGCTCGCAGCGAGGCGCTCATTGCCGTGCTTGTAGTTGCCGGTAACCCGCGCCATTAGTTGTTGCGCGTCCGAGTGCCCGCAGTCCGCCACTTCGGCAAGGAACTCCATCGCGGCAGCGCCGCGCAAGGTGGCCGCGAGCGTGTCATGCCGCAACACTTGAACTTCCCCCGTCTTGCGCGCGCGAGAAGTAAAGCCGAGGTCACCTTCGACTGACGCTGACATTTTATTTTGCGCGGAGGTACAGCATTTTCTGATTCGACCCAGGCGCTTGCCGTTCTTCCGTCACGAATAGATCAGTTTTAGCTTTGACGAGATCGGATAACTTCTTGTAGCCGTACAGCCGCGAATCAAAATCGGGTTGCAGCTTCGTCAGATACCGTCCGAACGTTCCGAGCAGAGCCCAGCCGGCGTCGCCCAATGACTGCTCCAGCGCTGTCAGCAAAAACTTCTTCGGGAATTCAAACTTCGGCTCGCTTGCCGCAGCAGATTTCTGCGGTGCAGGCTTCTGTTGCGCCTGCTTCCGCCTGGCTTTTACCGGCGGGCTCGGTGGATGAACGGGCTCGTCCACCGAACTTGCGCGCAGCAGTTCGGTAAAAACGAACTTATGGCACGCATTGCGGAACGCCTCCGGCGTTTTCTTCTCGCCAAAGCCAAACACCTTGAGCCCTTCTTCCCGCAGGCGCATCGCCAGGCCGGTGAAGTCGCTGTCGCTCGTGATCAGGCAAAACCCGTCGAATTTTCTGGTGTAAAGAAGGTCCATCGCATCGATGATCAGCGTGCTGTCGGTTGCGTTCTTTCCGGTCGAGTACGCGAACTGCTGAACCGGTTTGATCGCATAGTGCTGCAGCACTTTCTTCCATGAGGCACTGGTCGGAGCGGTGAAGTCGCCGTAGATGCGCTTGACGGTCGCTTCGCCCGATAGCGCAATTTCTGCCAGCAAACCCTCTATCACGGCCGCTTGCGCGTTGTCGGCGTCGATCAAAACCGCCAATCGAAGAGTGGGCTCTTCCGACTCGATCCTGGCAACGGTCGTTGCGTGATTCATGGTTTCACTTCACCCTACTCGACCACCGTCGTGGTCTTCTGCGAGGAAACAAAGATGACTGCATCCGACAACGCCACCACGTCGTGTTCCTCGCCCGGTTGCGTAAACAGATAGTCACCCTGGCTCAGCTCGACACCTCCGATGAGCACTATTCCAGAGAGGACCACAACCTCTTCGCTTCCGTGATGTGCATGGCGCGGCACCCTGGCGCCCTGCGCCAGCCGGACCACTGAGGAGCGGCCGCCGGTATCGTTATTTCGAAACAGGCTGCGCTCAGTGCCTGCAGACTCGGTCGCTTTCCACTCGCGATTTACCGCCTTGTTCACCAGCATCAGAATCTCCTCAGTTTTTCAGTTGCCAGCACGCCGGCTCGCGACACTCAAAAAGTTCGATCAATAGATCGTCGGGCCCGGCGATCATCACGTACCGGAACTTCGGTTGCTCCCGAATTTCGTTCCTGAACAGATAACCATTGTTCTTCATTCCGGCGATCAGTCCGTCGAGATCATCGGTCGCAATTCCGAGATGATGCATCGGTCCGCCGCGTTCGGACCGCGGAGCCTGCTCGTAGACGTGCACGAATGCATCGCCAAGTGCAAGACGAACGGCGCGCACGCCCGCAGCTTTTTCGTCCCATACCAGCGTGGCGCCAAACATTTTCATGAAGAACCGGAGAGTTGCATCGAGATCTGACGCGAAGATGTGCACATGATCGAGACTGACTCTCACGCTGGTCTTTCTACGTACCGCTGTCGCTGGCCTCGGGCATACCATCGAAGAAATCGACGATGCCGGTTTCCAGCGAATACTCGGCGCCTAACACGATCAACTCATTGTTCTGGATCAGTTCCTCGATCATTGGCGACCCATGCCGCAGATGATTCGCCGAAGCTCTGATATTGGCGCGAACCGCGTGCCGTAACAGGTCGTCGGAGCCATGCTTGAGCCCTGTTGCAAACAGCCCCTGCAGCGAGGGGCGAATGCGGTCGACGATCGAGCGCAGATTGCGCGACTGATCCTCTGTCGGCCGGGCAATCTCTTCCAGAGTCGCCGCAATCGCCCCGCATAGCGAGTGACCCAAAACCACGATCAGCCGCAAACCGAATCGCTCGGCGGCAAACTCAACGCTGCCCACCTGGGAAGGCGCGACGATGTTGCCCGCCACGCGGATCACGAATAGCTCGCCCAGGCCCTGATCGAACACGATCTCCACCGGCACGCGCGAGTCAGAACATCCGAGAATGACGGCGAACGGCTCCTGCCCCGTCAACAGTTCGCCGCGCCGCGTATGCGTAGTC
>JACCZX010000027.1 GCA_013695705.1 Burkholderiaceae bacterium
GTGTTCGGCGTCGGCGTCATGCTGGTCGCAGGTGTGATCGCCTATCTGCTCGAGGAAAACGGATTTCCGATTGCGCCCGCGATTTTGGGCGTCGTGCTGGGTGGCATGCTGGAGGAAAACTTCATCACGTCGATGATCAAGGCTGACGGCAACCTCCTCGAGTTCGTTGCCCGACCGATAGCGGCTACGTTGGCTGCCGTCACCGTTCTGGTTTGGCTCGCACCTGTTGCAATACGCAGGCTACGAACACCACGCATCGACTCTCGAACTCCGTGAACGATGCGCGGCGACGCTGCGGTAGTCGGCATGCACGCGCGTCAGGCTCGCGTCATACCTAGGAAATCGTCGATGGCGCAGCAGGAGTGCGCCGGAAGGAACAACGGTGCTGCGCTAGGCGTTGGCTTTGGCAGGCGGCGCCTCGGCGCGCATCCGCTCTATCAAATCTGCAGTCACAAGGTCTGCCGTCATCGCGGCGAGCTTCATTCGCATCAATACCGCGTGCGTGGTGCCGGCGTGGCCGCGCGCGGTCAGGCAATCGAGCTCGCAAGCGAGGCGTTCGACGCTTTTGCACAGCCGAATGATTCGTTCCGAAATTATCATCATCAAATCTCCACGGCATTCAGATTTCTGCCGCACTTTCACTCGATGCGATGCCAGTGTCGCGTTGTTCTGCCGCGCAATTGCGTTGATAAGAACGGGATTCGAATGCATCGATATGGGAGGGATTCGGTGGCGTGTTCGATAGTCCTGAGTGAGGCTCCGCAGCCGCAACGGCAGAGTGCGCTGCGACCGGATTAACTGATTCTTGGGAGCTGCGATAAACGCGAACTCGCGCGGCTAGTACTGCCCCTGCCAGCCGCCACCGAGCGCCTGGATCAGCGCCACCGCGGTCGTCTGCCGTTCGGCCAGCAGCTGCACCAGTGCACGCCGCGCGTTCAATGCGGTGGCCTGCGCGATGATTACTTCGGTGAAATTGATCTGGCCGGCGCGATAACGATTCTCGACCTGGGCCGCAACCTGATCGGCGGCGACCGACGCCTGCCGCCGCAGAACTTCCTGCTGCTCGAGGATGCGAGTCGCGGTCAGAAGATTCTCGACTTCCTCAAACGCCGCCAGCGCCGTCTGCCGGTAGCGCGCGATTGTCACTTGATGCGCGGCCTGCGTGCCGTCGACGCGCGCGCGCGTGGCGCCCGCGTTGAAAAGCACCTGCGCAGCGGAGACGCCGAGCGACCACAGCGCGGTCGAGGCGCTAACGAGCTCGGCGATTCTGGCGGCGCCAAAGCCGACCGATCCGGTCAGATTGAAGCTCGGATAAAACGCCGCCTGCGCGATGCCGATCTGTTCGTTGGCGGCGGCCACCTGGCGCTCGGCGACCGCGATGTCGGGCCGGCGCTGCAGTAACGTCGATGGAATGCCGATTGGAACACTCGGCACGCTCACCCTCCACTCGTTCGACGCGAGGGTGAATCCGCTCGGTGACTGGCCGACGAGCACCGCGATTGCGTTTTCGAATTGCGCGCGCTGACGTCGTAGGCCGACCGCATCGCCCTGCGTGTTTGCGAGCTGCGTCTGCGCCTGCAGCACGTCGGTCCTGGCGATGATGCCGGCGTCGTAGCGATTCTGCGTGATCTGCAGCGAGCGCTGGTAGCCGCTGATCGTGTCTGCCAGCAGAGCAATCTGCGCATCGGTCTGGCGCAGCCCGAAATAATTCGCCGCGAGCTCGCCCTGAGCGGAAAGAAGTGCGGCGGCGAGATCTGCCGCGCTGGCTTGCGCACTTGCAGACGCAGCCTCGACGCTGCGCCGCAGCCGGCCCCAGACGTCGGGCTCCCACCCCGCGCCGATCGACACGCGGTAGGTGCTGCCGGCCTGCGAGTCGCCGCCGATTCCCGTTCCGGAGCGGCTTGCGCCACCGTCGAGCACGACCAGCGGAAACAGCGACGACCGCTGTTCGCGCACCAGCGCGCGCGCTTGCGCGTAAGCGGCGGTTGCAGCGGCAACATTCTGGTTCGAAACTTCGACGCGTGACACCAGATCGTTGAGGACCGGATCTTCGAAGCGCGTCCACCAGGAGCCGCGGTCGAGCGTGTCGGCGGGCTCGGCGTCGACCCAACCTTCAGACGCTTTGTACTTATCTGCCGTCGGCGCGGTGGGGCGTTCATATGTCGGACCGATGACGCAGCTCGCGAGCATCGTCGCGGCGGTCAGCGTGGCGCTGATACGCAGGAATGACGGCGGCACCATGATCATCAGGAAGTGCCGGCCACTGCAACGGGCTCGGCGCGACTCAACTGACGTTCGCTGCGCCCGCGCCGTCGCAGCTTGTCGAGCGTCAGATAGACAACCGGCGTGGTGAGGAGCGTAAGGAACTGGCTTGCGATCAGGCCGCCGATGATTGCGATGCCCAGCGGCCGGCGCAGCTCGGCGCCTTCGCCGAAGCCGATCGCGAGCGGCAATGCGCCGAGGGCGGCGGCCAGTGTAGTCATCAGAATGGGACGGAAGCGCAGCAGGCATGCCTCGCGCACCGCCTCGAATGGCGACAGGCCGCGCGCGCGCTCTGCCTCCAGCGCGAAGTCGATGATCATGATCGCGTTCTTCTTGACGATGCCGATCAGCAAGAACAATCCGATCAGCGCGATGATCGAGAACTCCATTTTGAACAGCAGCAGCGCGAGCACCGCACCGACGCCGGCCGACGGCAGCGTCGAGAGCACCGTGATCGGATGCACCAGGCTCTCGTACAGGATGCCGAGCACGATGTAGATCACGATGATCGCCGCGGCAATCAGCAGCGGCTGCTCACCCTGCGATTGCTGGAAGCTGCGCGCTGCGCCCTGGAAGCTGCCGCGCACGTTGTTGGGCAAACCAATATCGGCTTCGGCCTGCCGCACCGCGAGCTGTGCGTCGCCCAGCGTGCTGCCTTCTGCGAGATTGAACGACACGGTCGTGGAGAGCTCGCCGTCCTGATGATTGACCGAAGTCGCCGTTGAACTCTGCGAGAAGCGCGCGAACGACGACAGCGGCACCATGCGCGTCGCTGTGTTGCTCAGCGCCTGACCGGTCGAAGGGTCGCGCGACGCTGGGTTGGCAACACTGGCCGGTGCGCTCGATGTAGATGTGATCGAAGTTCTCGCTGACGTCAGAGAGCCGCCATTGGTAGTCGTCGAGGTAGCAGTCGTGCTGCTGCCGGCCGCTCTGCGCACCGGCACGTACACATCCTTTAGTGACTCCGGGCTTTGGGCAAAGCGCGGCGCGATCTGCATGATCACGTGATACTGGTTGATCTCGTCGTAGATCGTTGCGACCTGCCGCTGACCAAAGCTGTTGTACAGCGCGTTGTCGACATCGCGTGCGCTGATGCCGAGTCGCGCGGCGCTGTCGCGATCGATCGTGACGAACGTCTCTACGCCGTTTTCCTGCTGATCGGTGTCGATGTCGACCAGCGAAGGTTGCTGCCGCATCGAATCGGCCAGGCGCGTCGCCCACGAGCGAAGGTCGGTGAGGTTATCGCTCTTGAGCGTGTATTGATAGGTCGAGCTCGACTGCCGGCCACCCATGCGCAGGTCCTGCACCGGATTCAGAAACAGGCTGACGCCGGTTACCCGCGCGAGCTGCGGCCGCAAGCGCGCGATCACCGCCTGACCACCATCTTTGCGCTCGCTGCGCGGTTTGAGGTTGATGAACATGAAGCCGCCACCCGCGCGCCCGCCGCCGGTAAAGCCCACGACGGTATCCACGGCCGGGTCTTTGTCGATGATGTTCACCAGCTCGCGCAGCTTGCCCTGCATCGCCTGAAACGAAATGCTTTGATCGGCGCGCAGACCGCCACTGATCTGGCCGGTGTCCTGCTGCGGGAAAAATCCTTTCGGCGCGACATTGAACAGATAGACGTTCAGTGCGATCACCGCGGCGAGCAACAGCAGCACCAGGCCGCGGCTTGCGAGCGCCCAGTCGAGGCTCACTTCGTAGGCGCGATGCACGCCGTTGTACGCGCGCTCGAACGTCCGGGCGATGCGTCCTTGCTTGCGTGCGCCGGCGTTGGGTGAGAGCAGCCACGTGCACAGCATCGGCGTGGTCGTCAGCGATATCACCAGAGAGATCAGCACCGCGACCGACAGGGTTACCGCGAATTCTCGGAACAGTCTGCCCACCTGGCCGCCCATGAACAGCAGCGGGATGAACACGGCGACCAGCGACAGGCTGATCGATAGCACCGTGAAGCCTACTTCGCGCGCGCCGAGCAGCGCCGCACGAAACCGATCCATGCCTTTTTCCAAATGGCGGCTGGTGTTCTCCAGCACTACGATCGCGTCGTCGACGACGAAGCCGGTCGCCACCGTCAGCGCCATCAGGCTCACGTTGTTGAGGCTATAGCCGAGCAGCGCCATCACGCCGAACGTGCCGAGCAGCGAGACGATTGTCGCCACCGCGGGAATCAGCGTCGCCCGCGCGCTGCGCAGGAACGCGCTGACGACCAAGACCACCAGCACGATCGAGATCAGCAGCGTGATCTCGATCTCCTGCAGCGATGCGCGGATCGAGTTGGTGCGGTCAGACGCGACTTGCAGCACGACGTCCTGCGGCAACTGCGCCTGCAGCTCCGGCAGCAGCGCACGCACGCCGTCCACCGTATCGATCACGTTCGCCGCCGGTTGCGCAGTGACCAGCACGATGACTGCGGGCTGCCCATTTAACAGCCCGAGCGTGCGCGTGTCCTCGACACCGTCGATCACGTTTGCGACATCGCCCAGACGCACTGCTGCGCCATCGCGCCATGCCACAACCAGCCCGCGGTAATCGGCGGCGGTGCGGCCGCCGCTGGCGGTGTTCGACGCGGTGTAAATCTGCAGCCTGCGATCGTCGCCTTCGATCGCACCCTTCGGGCGATTCGCCGCGCTCGATTGAATCGCCGCGCGCACGTCTTCCATGCTGACGCCGAAATTATTCAGCGAAAATGGCAGCAGCTCGACGCGCACCGCGGGCAAAGAGCCGCCACCGAGCTCAACGTCGCCGACACCTTCGACCTGCGCGACCTTCTGCTGCACGATGTTCGACACCGCCTCATAAATCTGCCCGGGCGATTTAGTTTTCGAGGTCAGCGCGAGGATCATTACGGGCGCTGCCGCCGGATTCGCCTTGCGATACGTCGGGTTGCTGCGCAGCGTGGCTGGCAAATCCGTACGCGATGCGTTGATCGCCGCCTGCACTTCGCGCGCGGCGGCGTCGATGTTGCGATTGAGCGCGAACTGCAGGCTGATCCGCGTCGAGCCGTTGCCCGACGACGACGTCATCTCATTGACGCCCGCGATGGTGCCGAGCCGGCGCTCGAGCGGCGTCGCCACGCTGCTCGCCATCGTCTCGGGACTCGCGCCGGGCAATCTAGCCGAAACAGAAATCGTCGGGTAGTCGACCTTCGGCAGCGGCGCCACTGGCAGTACGAAGAACGCGGCGACGCCCGCGAGTGCGAGTCCGATCGTCAGCAGCACCGTTGCAACCGGCCGGCGCACGAAAGGTTCGGATAGATTCACGGCGCAGTCTCCGCGGTCGAGTTCGCGTCGCGCGGCGAATGTCTGCGCGGCGCCCAGCGACGCTCGAGCCGATCGAACGCGAGGTAGATCACGGGCGTCGTGAACAGCGTCAGCATCTGGCTCACGATCAGACCGCCAAAGATCGCGTAGCCGAGCGGGTTGCGCAGCTCCGAGCCTTCGCCCCATCCGAGCATCAGCGGCACCGCGGCGAACATTGCGGCGAACGTCGTCATCAAGATCGGCCGGAAGCGCAGCAGCGCGGCTTGATGAATTGCTTCACGCGGCGACTTTCCTTCAGTGCGTTCAGCTTCGAGCGCGAAGTCGATCATCATGATCGCGTTCTTCTTCACGATGCCGATCAGCAGGATGATGCCGATGATGCCGATCACGCCGAGATCCTGGCGCGCGAGCATCAGCGCCAGTAATGCGCCGACGCCGGCCGACGGCAGCGTCGACAAAATCGTGATCGGGTGGATGTAGCTTTCGTACAGCACGCCGAGCACGATGTAGACGCACACGACCGCGGCGAGAATCAGCCACAGCTGATTCGTCAGCGAAGTCTGATAGGCACCCGCGGCGCCAAGGAACGTCAGCGTCACGGCAGCCGGCAGGCTGACCGCGCGTGCGCTCTCGCGGATCGCATCGACGGCGCGGCCGAGCGACACGCCCGGCGCGGTGTTAAAACCGATCGTCGTCGCCGGGTATTGCGCAACGCGCGTGATCTGCAACGGCGCCTGCGTCTCCTCAATCTTCGCGATCGCCGAAAGCGGCGTGGTGCCGCCCGAGCCGGTACGAATGTGCAGCAGGCCAAGCGACTCCGGCGTGCTCAGCAAATCGGGCCGCGCTTCGAGGATCACGCGATACTGATTGGTCTCGGTGAATATCGTCGAGACGATGCGCTGGCCGAATGCGCTGTAAAGCGCCTCGTCGATCGTCGCCGCGCTGATCGACAGCCGCGACGCGGTATCGCGATCGATCGTCAATGTGGCCGCCGGGCCGGTTGCACCGACGTCGGAGACGACGTTGCGCAGCGACGGCATGCTCTGCATCTGCTGCACCAGCCGGTTCGCCCACTCGCGCACCGTCGCTTCGTTCGAGCCTTCGAGCGAGACGCGATATTGCGTCGGCCCGACCTCGGCGTCGATCGTCAAATCCTGCGTCGGCTGCAGATAGAGCGTGACACCGGCGACTGCGGTGGCGCGCTCCTGCAGCCGCGCGATGGTGCGCGCCTGCGGCGCGCGATCAGCCTTCAGGTTGATCAGCAGCCGGCCGGTGTGCAACATGGTGTTATTGGCGGCGTCGACCCCAATCACCGAAGATATGGTCGCGACTTCCGGATCTTCGAGCAGCGCGCGCACCACGGCCTGCTGCAGCTCCGCCATGCGCGCGAACGACACCGACGGCGCTGCTTCGACCCGCGCCTGCAACTGGCCCGTGTCCTGCGTCGGAAACAGTCCCTTCGGAATCACCAGATACATCACCACCGTCAGCGCGAGCGTCAGCAGCGCGACGATCAGTGTTGCGGTCTGACGCGCCAGCACCCACTGCAGCGCGCGGTCGTAGCGCGCGATCACGCGCTCGAGCTGGCGCTGAATGTGCGCGCCAACGCCGCGCCGCTGAGATGGTGGCGTCGGATCGTGTTTCAGCCAATACGCCGACATCATCGGCACCAGCGTCAGCGACACCACGGCAGAAATCAGGATCGTGATCGCGAGCGTGACCGCGAACTCGCGGAACAGCCGGCCGACCACGTCGCCCATGAAGAGCAGTGGGATCAGCACCGCGACCAGCGACACCGTGAGCGAGATGATCGTGAATCCGATCTCTGCGGCGCCTTTGAACGCCGCGTCCATCGGCTTCATTCCCTTCTCGATGTGGCGCGAGATATTTTCGATCATCACGATCGCGTCGTCGACCACGAATCCGGTCGCGATCGTCAGCGCCATCAGCGAAAGGTTGTTAAGGCTGTAGCCGAGCAGATACATCGCGCCGCACGCGCCGATCAGCGATATCGGCACCGCCAGGCTCGCAATCACCGTCGCGCGCACGCTGTGCAGAAACGCGAAGATCACCAGCACGACGAACACCACCGCGAGCACAAGCTCGATCTCGACGCTGTGCACCGAGGAGCGGATTCCGGTCGTGCGATCGGCCAGCACGTCGACCTGCACCGTTGCGGGCATACCGCTGGTGAGCTCGGGCAGACGCGCCTTGATTGCATCAACGGTGGCGATGACATTCGCACCGGGCTGGCGCTGCACGTTGAGAATGATTGCCGGCCGTAGGTCCCCACCCCGTCCGGCCCACGCGCCGAGCCGCACGTTCTCAGCGCTGTCGACGACGCGCGCAACGTCGGACAAGCGCACGGGCGCGCCGTTGCGATAGGAGACGATCAGTCCGGCGTAGTCGCCCGCGTTGAGCAACTGATCATTGGCATTGATCGTGTACGCACGCGTGGGCCCATCGAAGCTGCCTTTCGCGCTATTCGCATTCGCCGCGGTGATGGCCGTGCGCAGCGTGTCGAGGCCCAGGCCGTAGGAAGCAAGCGCCTGCGTGTCGGCCTGGATGCGCACCGCAGGGCGTTGGCCGCCCGAAAGCGACACCTGGCCGACGCCGGATACCTGGCTGATCTTCAGCGCGAGCCTTGTGTTCACCAGGTTCTGTACCTCGGTCAGCGGCAGCGTGTCCGAAGTGATCGCCAGTGTGAGTATCGGTGCGTCGGCCGGATTGACTTTCGCGTACACCGGCGGCGCCGGCAGGTCGGCTGGTAAGAGCGAGCCACCGGCGTTAATGGCGGCCTGCACTTCCTGCTCGGCGGCTTCGAGCGTTTGATCGAGGCTGAATTGCAGCGTGACGATCGACACTCCTGCTGCGCTGGTCGAGCTCATGCGCTGCAGGCCCGACATCTGACCGAAGTTGCGCTCGAGCGGTGCGGTCACCGTCTGGCTCATCACCTCCGGGCTTGCGCCGGGGTAGAGCGTTTGCACCTGAATGGTTGGGTAATCGACCTGTGGCAAGGCGGACAGCGGCAGGAAGCGAAAGCCGACAACTCCCGCCAGCACGATCGCCAGCATCAACAGCGACGTTGCAACCGGGCGTTGAATGAACGGGCGCGAAGGGCTCATCGGCGCAAGTGCGATAACGCGTGCGCTGCGTGCGAGCGGTACAGCGTTTTCACTTCTTCACGGGCTCCGCCGCAGGCGTGTTTGGCGCCACGCCGTCCGCTGCGCCGCCTGGCCCGCCTTTTACGCGACCGCCGGCGCCGCGCTCCCGCTTGCCTTGTCCTTTGCCTGCGCCCGTGGGCGGCGGCCCGGCGCCGGGCAGTGTCACCGCCGACCCATCTTTCAGTCGATCAGCGCCCTCGGTGATCACCACATCTCCGGCTTCGAGTCCTTTGACGATCTGCACCTTGTCGACGGTGGCTTGGCCGCGCGTCACCGGCCGCTGCGAAACCGTGCGCTCAGCCTGGTTCAACACGTAGACAAAATCGCCGCTGCCGCTCAGGCGCAACGCCGTAACGGGCACCACGACCGCCCCCGTAATCGTGCGCAACAGCAGCCGCACGTTGACGAACTGATTCGGAAACAGCGTGCCTTTCGGATTGGGAAAACGCGCTTTGGCGCGCACCGTTCCGGTCGCCGTGTCCACCTGATTGTCGAGAGACCCGAACTCGCCGGTGTCGAGCACGTCGGTGCGCGTGCGGTCGAGCGCCTGCACCGGCAGCTTCGCGCCTTCGCGAATGCGCAGCTGCACCTCGGGGATCTGGTCCTGCGGGATCGCGAACTCGACATCGATCGGCGCGAGCTGCGTAATCACTGCAATGCCCTCGGCATCGTTCGAGCCGACCAGATTGCCGACGTCGACCACGCGCAGGCCGACGCGGCCGCTGATCGGAGCGGTAATGCGCGCGTAATTCAGGTTCAGACGCGCATTGTTTTCATTGGCACGCGAAGTGATGACCGTTGCTTCGAGCTGCTTGACCAGCGCAGCCTGCGTATCGACTTCTTGGCGCGCGATCGAGTCCTGCCCGAGCAGTGTTCGAAAACGCTCGAGCGAGAGCTTCGCATTCTCGAGCTGCGCCTGGTCTTTCATTTGACTGCCTGAAGCCTGCATCAGCGCGATCTCGAACTGACGCGGATCGATCTGCGCCAGGAGCTGGCCGGCCTTCACCATCTGGCCTTCGGTGAAGTAAACCGCCTTTAATACACCCGACACCTGAGGACGCACGGTCGCCGTCGAAGTCGGCGTCACCGTTCCCAGGGCTTCCAACACCACCGGCAGGTCCGCGCGCTCTGCGGTCGCGGTGCCGACCGTCGTTGCGAGCGGACCACGCGGCCCTTTGCTGGCGCCGCCCGCGGCAGGCGGCGTAGCTGCGCTGTCGCGCGTCACCGACCACGCGAGCCAACCCACCCCGGCTGCGACGAGCAACGCGATGACGATGCCGATGATTTTTGCGCGCTGGCTGATCTGGCGGCGTGGCCGGGGCTGCGTTTCAGGCGACGCGTCAGGCGAGGAGTCCATCGCTGTGTCCTTGCGTTATTGTTGTGGCCCGGGCTGCAGCCAACCTAGTTGACTGCCGTACACAGCGCAAGTGCGACGCGATTGGTCTCCAAATGTTTCGAGAGCCGGCGTCAAGCGTACCGGGTCACGCGCGTCTTTCCTCATGGCGCCGCCGAGCACATGCGCTTATATTGAACCGTACGTCATATCGCCCGCGTCAAACGCATATCAAGGAGGGTCTAATGCATCAAGAGTCTGCCGTGAAATGGATTGCAAGTGCAGCCGCCGTGCTATTGACGGCGGCGACCAGCCTGCCGGCGCATGCCGGCAAGACGCTCGAAACGATGAAGCAACGCGGAGCGCTCGTCTGCGGCGTGAACGTCGGCCTCGCGGGCTTCTCCGCCGCTGACAGCCAGGGCAACTGGACCGGTCTCGACGTGGATATCTGCAAGGCGTTGGCGGCTGCGGTGCTGAGCGACGCGAGCAAAGTGAAGTGGGTGCCTCTGACCGCGCAAGCCCGCTTTACCGCGCTGCAGTCGGGCGAGGTCGATATCCTGTCGCGGAACACCACCTGGACGCTGACTCGTGACGCGTCGCTCGGGCTCGATTTTGTCGGCGTCACATACTACGACGGCCAGGGCTTCATGGTGCCCAGGAAAACGAAGCTCACCAGCGCCAAGAGTTTGAAGGGTGTGGATGTCTGCGTGCAGTCGGGCACCACGACCGAGAAGAACCTGAACGACTACAACAAGAGCAATGACCTGAAAATGAAGCCGGTCGTGTTCGAAGGCTTCGAAGCGTCGGTGAAGGCGTTCTTCTCAGGGCGCTGCCAGGCCTACACGACCGATGCGTCGGGAATGGCCTCGATTCGCAACAAGGAGGCGAGCAACCCCGACGACTACGTGATCCTGCCTGAACTGATTTCGAAGGAGCCGCTCGGACCGGCGGTGCGCCGCGGTGACGACGAATGGTTTGCCATTGCCAAGTGGGTGGTCTTTGCCTTGATCGAAGCCGAAGAAGCCGGGATCACGCAAGCCAATGTCGACAAGATGAAGGCGAGCACCGATCCTGCCGTGCAACGCATTCTCGGTACCGGCGAGGATATGGGCAAGCTGCTTGGCCTCGACAAAGAGTGGGCGTACCGCGCGATCAAGGCGGTGGGCAACTACGGCGAGATCTTCGAGCGCAATGTTGGCCCGACATCTGCGCTGAAGCTTCCGCGTGGCCTCAACAACCTGTGGAACAAGGGCGGCATCATGTACGCGCCG
>JACCZX010000050.1 GCA_013695705.1 Burkholderiaceae bacterium
GTAGTGACGCTGTACCTGCTGCCCGCGCTCAACGTAAAGTTGTTACCCAAGTTGTTGAGCGACTTGAAACCGGGAACCCGCATCGTGTCGCACGCGTTTGACATGGGCAATTGGAAGCCCGAACAGACGCTCGACATTGGCGGCCGCAAGGTTTATTACTGGACCATTCCGGCAAAGGGAACACCTGCGTACGCAGCCGCGTCAGCCGCCGCCGGAGCGGGGGCTGCTAAGCCGAACTAAAAGACGCGGGTATGTACGCGTGCCGCCGATTGGGTGACAGGCTGCTGTAATCGCGCGCGCCGCAAGGTTTTGGAGACCGGTCGCAGATAGCGGTCGCCATTTCAGCGGATTGACCAACACAGCTTCACCTACGCAGTAAGTTCGCGAAAAAAGTTATTTCTTTCTGCTGGTGTCCTTGCTCTTTCTCGCGGCGCGCATGTTGTCTATTAGATTCGGATAAGGTCTTCCGGCTTTCTTGGCGGCTCTTTTTGCGGATGACTTTTGTGCCGGCGTCAGGTGATGTGACCTGCCGTTAGCCGGCTTCGGATTCGGTTTCTTCCAAGGTGCTTTTTTCGCCGCGGCCATCAGAGGTCGAGCTTTGCGTGCTGCTTTGCGTCCTCTTTCGGTGTCTCGCCTTTGATGTAGGCCTTGGTCGCCTCAAATGCAAACTTCAAGCCCTGCGCGCCGGCGTTATCCCAGTATTCGCCGTCCTGTGCGCTGAACTTGAGCATCGCAATCGACGGATCGGTCTTGCCTTTCGGAAACCAGATCTTCCATGCTTCCTTCCACAGTCGGTCAACCAGCGCTTGATCACGGACCACCGTTGCGCGCCCGCTCAGCGAGGCGTACTGGTTCGAGCTCTGAAACGTCAAGGTTACGACTGGATGCGCGTTGATCTCCGTCACTTTCGGCGAATCGATGCTGGTTACAAAAAAAGCATCCGCATCAGCCCGCAACTCAGCGACGGCCATCGGCCGCGAGTGCATGTGGCCGTCGGGCGAGCGTGTGACCAGCATCGCCGTGTCGAAATCCTTCAGTAAATCGTACAAGTGTTGTCGTTTATCCGGTGTCGTACTCATCTGTTTCTCCAATGTGCAACAGTGTTAATGAATCATTCAGCAAAAATGGTGCCGATCGTTGGCGCTATAGTCGCGGCGCGTCAGGTGTCCGATGGTTAACGCCTCGGGTGAAACGGGAAGCCGGTGAAGTGGAGACACAGAGGCCGGCACTGCCCCCGCAACGGTAAGTCAGCACAAGATCGCGGTGAACCACTGCATTGAAAGATGCGGGAAGGTGCGATCCAGGAGCGTCGATTCTCTAGTGAATCGTACGTTCGCTGACAAGTCCGGAGACCGGCCTGGCGGGCGAGTCTTCGCATGGTGCGATGGCTTCAGTCGCGCGGTCGCGGTGGGCGATGGTGGGCAGCTCATCGCTGCATCACCTCAAAGCTCTCTCGCTCGCGTGTTGACGCGGGTGAGCGATGAAAAATTACTGGCATGTTCGATGTGAAGCGAGGCTATGGCGCGTGTGTGTTGTCTCCATTGCGTGCTGGATTACCAATGCCGAGGCGCAAACAGATGCGCCTCTTCTCGAGCGCGTAGTCATCAGTGGCAGTCGTACCGAAAGCACGCTGGCCGACACTGGCTCTGCTGTAAGCATAATTACGGCTACTGAGCTTGAGCAGCGGCAAATCCGTTTCGTCTCTGACGCCCTACGCGAGGTCCCGGGCATTGCGGTGAGTCGACTGGGTCCCGCCGGTACCAATACACAGGTTCGCATCCGCGGCGCTGAAGCCAACCACACGGTGGTACTGATCGACGGCGTCAGGATCAACGATCCGTTCACATCGGAAGTCGATTTCGCGCATCTGTTGTCGGCACAGATCGAGCGCATAGAAATTCTGCGTGGCCCTCAAAGTGTTTTGTACGGTTCAGAGGCGATCGGTGGTGTCATAAGCATCTTCACCAAGCGCGGTGCGCCGGATGTGCAGGCTGACGCGACGGCAGAGGGCGGATCGTTTTCCACTTACAGCGGCACGGCCGCGCTACGCGGCGCCTCACAAATTTTCAATTACGCACTATCAGCCAGCGCGCTGAAAACCGACGGAACGAACGTATCGCGCTTTGGTTCTGAAGACGACGGCTACCGCAATCGAACACTGTACGCACGCGCCGGTTGGACGCCAATATCTGCTGCTTCGCTCGATGCATCACTGCGCTACCGAGACAGCCGCAGCCTATTCGACCCGCAGGATTTCGCGTTGCCTCCCACCCCCAGGTTCGGATTGATCATTGACGGCGATCGTCGCAGCGAAGGCGATCAACTCGACGCGAAGCTGCGCGGTCGATTCACGATGGGTGCAATTGAGCATCAGCTCGGATTTGCCCGCACCCAGACCGAAGAAGACACATTTGCGG
>JACCZX010000052.1 GCA_013695705.1 Burkholderiaceae bacterium
ATCCTGGCCGCAGTCGCTGCCACGTCCGTTGCGTCTTTCATCATGGTCGTTTCTCAGGTCGACCGAGTTGGTTCTAGATGAAACTTCACGGAAGGCGAGGCAGACGCGGACTGGACTAGCGGCGGCGGCGAATTTCTCTTAAGGCGCGGTGCCGGTCACAGTTCGGTCATCCCGCCGCCACACAATCATGGCTCTTGAAAGGGGAGAAGCCATGGTTCGCTTATGTTTGACCTTGTCTCTGGCGCTTGCATCGGGCGCCTGCGCTACGAGTGCTGGAACACCCGGAGGGATGGAGGCGGGCAAGTTCGTCACGTTTAATTGCGATAAGGGCAGCTTCCAAGCGCGCTGGGATCCAGATGGAAAAACAGTGCGCGTTCGTTCTCAGCACGGCGCCGCCGAACTGTCCCCGGCGGCTGAAGGAAGCTACGCGGGCGACGGCTTCGTGCTTCGTACCGTTGGTCCCGACGGTGTTTCGCTTGCGCACGAAGGCAAGTTACTAAGCAAGAGCTGCAAGAAAGTGTGACGGTAGGTTTTCCCAACAGTTTTGCTGTGCGATCGCGGTTGGGACCGTGACAACCAGATGACAGACGCTTGCATCTAGGGCTCTCTAACAAGTAACGGTCGCTCGGTGTCACGGATCGGTCATTTGGTACGCCTAAAGTCCTACCGTTACCTCGCGAACATTTCTCGGAGCCAGAATGAGCAAATTGATTGTTTTTCATCGTGCATTAGTTGCTGTGTCAACAGTTGGGGCGCTTGGGTTGATGGGTGCCAGCGCAGGGGCGCTGGCGCAGACGCAAACCATCAAGGTCGATGGTTCGAGCACCGTCTTCCCAATTACGGAAGCGGTTGCTGAAGAATTTCAGAAATTCAGAAAGGGTGCCAAGGTAACTGTCGGCATCTCCGGTACCGGCGGTGGCTTCAAGAAATTTTGCCGCGGGGAGATTGACATTTCAGACGCATCGCGTCCAATTAGCAAAAGTGAAATGGCCGAGTGTCAGAAGGCTGGCGTCACGTATCTGGAAATGCCGATCGCGTATGACGCACTCTCCGTTGTTGTGAATCCAAGAAACACCTGGCTTAAAGATATTTCGATCGATGATCTAAAGAAAATCTGGGAGCCCTCGGCACAAGGCAAAATTACCCGCTGGAATCAGGTTAACCCCGCGTGGCCGGATCGGCAGATAAAGCTGTTTGGCGCAGGCGCAGACTCTGGAACGTTCGACTATTTCACCGAAGCCGTTATGGGCAGATCGAAGGCGAGCCGTGGCGACTTCACTGCTTCGGAAGACGACAACGTGCTGGTGCAAGGTGTGTCGCGCGATGTCGATTCTTTAGGCTTCTTCGGTCTTGCGTATTACTCGGAAAACAAGGACAAACTTAAAGCTCTTCCAATTTCTTGGAAGGGAGGTCAGTCGATTGCGCCTTCGACGGACAGCGTGGTCAATGGCACCTATCAACCACTGTCACGCCCGATCTTCATCTATGTGAAGACAGATTCACTCAAGCGGCCTGAGGTCCGGGAGTTTGTGGACTTTTATAACCGCAACGCATCGAAGCTTGTGACCGAAGTAAAGTACGTGCCACTGCCGGCGGCGGCGTATGCCTACAACCAGGACATATTGACCAAGATGAAGACGGGCACGAAGTTTGGCGGCGAGAACCTGGTGGGCGTCACGATCGAGCAGTTGATGAAAATGGAAGCGAAGTAGGCTAATAATTCGCTTCCCGGGGCCGGGGTGGCACGAGCCCCGGCCCTATTTGTTTGTGGAGCCTTTCTGAAACTATTGATTTAAGGTCAGATGCTGCATGGCTGCTAATCCCACCGTGGCAACCCCGCATCTTGGGACCATCGTTGAACCTCTGTCGCACAAGCGAACGCGGTTGGCCAAGGAAAAGGCGATCGAGTTGCTGCTACTGGGCGCTGCGCTTGTCGCAGTGTTCACGACGATCGCCATCGTTTCGATTTTGTTGATCGAATCGATCCGATTTTTTGAGCATGTCGGTCTGGTCGATTTTCTGACCGACACGGTGTGGACGCCTCTGTTTGCCAACCCGCGCTATGGAATCCTGCCACTCGTGTCGGGAACACTGACGGTGGCCGCCGTCGCGCTAATGGTGGCGATTCCGATGGGCACCATCATCGCGATTTATTTGTCGGAGTTCGCGCCTCATCGGGTACGTGAAGTCGTCAAACCCTTCCTCGAAATGCTTGAGGCGGTGCCGACCGTCGTGTTTGGGTACTTCGCGCTGACGTTCGTCACGCCGCTGCTGCAGGCGACGATATTTCCCGACCTTCCCGGCTTCAACATGCTTGGACCGGGGTTGGTAATCGGTGTCTTCATCACGCCCTACATCAGCTCGGTGGCCGAAGATGCGATGCGCGCCGTGCCGATGGCAATGCGCGAAGGTGCCTATGCAATTGGATCGACCAAGCTGCAAGTGGCGCTGCGGATCGTGACTCCGGCCGCCACCTCCGGCATCGTCGCCGCGTACGTACTAGCGGTGTCCCGAGCGATTGGAGAAACCATGGTCGTCGCGATCGCAGCCGGATTGAACCCAACGCTGACGTTCAATCCGATGGAACCGGCCGCAACCATCACTGCTTACATCGCGCAGGTCGCGCTGGGCGACCTCCCGCACGGGTCGATCGGGTATCAAAGCATCTTCGCAGCAGGTCTCACGCTGGTGCTGATGACGCTGGGCTTCAACATTTTCGGGCACTGGATGCGTAAGCGCTACCGGGAGGCCTACTGATGGACTCGACAATGTCCAGAGCTTCTTCGACGCCTTCGAGAGCGCCGCAGTTGCAAGATATGCGCGCGTTGATTGCGTCCGGCAAGCGTAAGCAAGTCATGTTCGCTGCGCTCGGGCTGCTTTGCACGACGATCGCGCTACTGACGCTGATGGCAGCGTTTCTCGACTTATTGATTGATGGCCTGCCTCGCCTGTCGCTCGATTTTCTGACCAATTTTCCGTCGCGGCGCGCTACGGAGGCCGGAGTTCTGTCAGCCTGGGTCGGCAGTGCACTTGTGATGTTGGTCACGATGTTTGCGGGCGTGCCGCTCGGAATAGGCGCAGCTGTTTACCTCGAGGAGTATGCAAAAAAGAACTGGATCACCGACATCATCGAGATCAACGTAACCAATTTGGCCGGCGTGCCATCGATCGTCTACGGGTTGCTTGCGCTCGGCTTGTTCGTTTATCAATTCGGGTTCGGCCAGAGCGTCCTGTCGGCCGGTCTGACGCTGGCGCTGCTGATACTGCCGATCGTGATCGTTGCAACGCGCGAGGCGATGCGCGCGGTGCCGGGTCACATGCGTGAAGCGGCGTATGCACTGGGTGCCACGCGCTGGCAGATGATTTCGGGGCATCTGCTGCCATACTCGGCGGGAGGCATCATGACCGGCGTCATCATTGGCATGGCTCGCGCTATCGGTGAAACGGCTCCGATCATCACAATCGGTGCTCTGACTTTCATCGCGTTCCTGCCCAGTTCTCCGATTACGTCTACTCCGCCGTTCCTCAACTTCGACTGGCTGCTGGCGGAATTTACTGTATTGCCGATCCAGATGTTTAACTGGGTATCGCGTCCCGACAAGGCCTTTCAGCTCAATGCGGCTGCAGCCGGCGTCATTCTGTTGGTGATGACTCTGGCAATGAACGCCTGCGCAATCTACATCCGCTATCAAGTGCGAAAGAAAATCAAATGGTGAGTACTCCTGCGCCGCAGGTTGCAAGCGCCGAGCCGAAGGTCGGGCCACTGCCGTCGATCAAGACCGAGGCGCGCGACTTGAGTTTTTATTACGGCTCCTTTAAGGCGCTGAAGAGTCTGAACATGCCGATCTACCAGCACCGCGTTACGGCGCTGATTGGTCCGTCGGGGTGCGGCAAGTCCACGTTCCTGCGTTGCTTTAACCGGATGCACGATCTTTATCCGGATACACGCTACGAGGGCGAGATTCGTCTGCTGCCCGACAACGTCAATCTGTTGGCGAAGAGCGTGGACCCGATCGAAGTGCGAATGCGTATTGGCATGGTGTTTCAGAAACCCAATCCGTTCCCGAAGACAATTTATGAGAACGTCGCCTACGGTCTGCGCGTGCGGGGGCTTTCGTCGAAAAACCTGCTGGACGACAAGGTTGAAGAGGCGCTGCGCGCGGCGGCCTTGTGGGACGAGGCCAAGGATCGACTTGAGGACCTGGCATTTAATCTTTCGGGGGGACAACAGCAGCGTCTGTGCATTGCGCGTGCGCTGGCGACCGACCCCGAACTGCTGCTGTTCGACGAGCCCACCTCGGCCCTCGATCCGATCGCGACCGCTTCAATCGAAGAGTTGATGACCCGTTTGAAGGACAAGGTCACGATTCTTGTCGTCACCCACAATATGCAGCAGGCGGCGCGGGTCTCCGATTACACCGCTTACATGTATCTCGGTGAGCTGATGGAGTTTGGCGAAACCGACCAGATATTCATCAAACCGAAGCGCAAGGAAACTGAGGACTACATCACCGGGCGCTTTGGTTAGCGCAAACTGTTTTTGAACCCACGCTGTCAGGACCTGAGATGCAAACCGGCGAACATTTGGTACGGAAGTATGACGAGGAACTCGAAGCGATGCGTTCGCGTGTATTACAAATGGGCGGGTTGGTGGAGTCGCAGGTACGCACCGCTCTTGACGCCTTCGAACGCGCCGACCTGAAGCTCGCACAGCAGGCGATAGACGCTGACAAGCAAGTCAACGAACTCGAAATTGGCGTCGATCAGATGGTCAACTACATGATTGCGCGGCGCCAGCCGACCGCGGGCGATCTACGAATGATTACCGGCGTCGCAAAGGCGATTACTGATCTGGAACGAATCGGCGACGAGGCGAGCAAGATTGCACGCGCGGTTAAGTGGCTGCATGAGAAACACGATCAATCGCGGCTCAACCGCATTCCTGACATCAAGCATTCCGGAGAGGCAGCGGCATCGATGCTGCGCCGAACGCTCGATGCGTTCGCGCGCATGGATGCGGTGGCCGCCGCCTCGATCATCAAGGACGACCTTGGCGTCGATGATAGTTTCCGAGCAGTGTTGCGGCAATTGATCACATTCATGATGGAAGATCCGCGCACGATCTCAGCGTCGCTCGATTGCGTGTGGGTGGCCAAGGCCATTGAGCGTATCGGCGATCATGCGAAGAATGTTGCAGAGCATGTCATATTCATCTCCCACGGTTGGGACGCACGACATCAGTCTCTGGAAGACGTGGAGCGAGCGGTGGCGCGAGCATGATGAATTGCGAGAGGGTGCGCACTTTCACAGGTGCACCATGACATCGGCATCGATCCTTGTGATTGAGGACGAACCTGCAATCCAGGAACTTGTTGCCTACACCTGCAGTACTCAAGGCTTCACGGTGCGGCGCGCGGATTCGGCGCGTGCAGGTCGCGATGCGATTGATCGCGAGTTGCCCGACATGGTGCTGCTCGACTGGATGTTGCCCGATAAATCGGGCATTGAACTGCTGAAGGATCTGCGCTCGCACGATCGCACCAAGGTCGTGCCGGTGATCATGCTGACCGCCAAGGGAAACGAAGCCGACAGGGTAGTGGGGCTTGACACCGGTGCGGATGATTACGTCGTCAAGCCATTTTCTCCGCGCGAACTGATCGCTCGCATTCGCGCAGTGTTTCGCCGCCGTGCTCCCGAACACAGCGGAGACGCGCTCGAATATGGGCCGCTGATGATCGATCCGTCGCGCCACGAAGTCCTGGCCGGCGGCCAGGCGATCAAGATGGGGCTCGCGGAGTTCAAGCTACTCAAATTTCTGATCGGCCATCCTGATCGAGTGTTTTCCCGCGCGCAATTGCTCGACAGTGTGTGGGGCGATCACGTGTTCATAGAAGAGCGCACCGTCGACGTGCACGTACTTCGCTTGCGCAAGGCGCTCGCGCCGGTGCAGGCGCACGGCTTGATTCAAACGGTGCGCGGTATGGGCTATCGCCTGTCGACGCGGCCTGAGCAGTGACGTCGCGCAGATAGACTGCCGAATGTTTCAGCGATGGCATAAGCGTCTTGTGTTTATGGGGCCTGCCATTGCGCGGCTTGCCGGTCTTGCGGCGTTTGCCGCGCTCGCGGGGCTGGCGTTCAATGCGCAAACCGGACTGTGGGTTGCGGCGATCGGCTTTGGCGGGCTGCTGATCATTCATCTCAGCTATGCAAGCGTGCTGGCAGCCTGGCTCGAGAACCCTAAGCTTGAAGACGTTCCAGACGGCTGGGGCATATGGACCGACGTCTTTGCGCGCCTGTACCGAACCCGTCGTGCGACGGAGCAGAACGAGCGCCGTCTACTCGACAATGAGGAACGCTTTCGGCGCACGATCAGCGCACTGCCGGAGGGCATCGTGCTGATCGACGGGTCGTTTCAAATCGACTGGTGCAATCCGGTTGCTGAACAGCATCTCGGAATTTCGCTGCGCGCCGACCAGGGGCTGCGCGTAACGAACCTGGTGCGTGATCCCGAATTTGTCGGCTACATGACTTCTGCGCATTTCGAAGCGCCGCTGGTCTTTCAACCCATGGCTCGACCGGGGCTCGCGCTCGAAGTGCGGATAGTTGAATTTGAGTTGACCCGCTCGATCCTTATCACGCGCGACATTACCCAGCGCGAAAGGGTCGACGCCGTGCGGCGTGATTTCATTGCCAATGTGTCGCACGAACTGCGCACCCCACTTACGGTCGTCAATGGCTTCCTGGAAATGCTGCTCGATGCTCAGCCCGAAAATGGCGCGACCCGGCAGCATCATCTGCAGTTGATGCACGAGCAAGCGCAGCGAATGCATCGCCTGGTCGAGGATTTGCTGACCTTGTCGCGACTCGAGTCGCGCGAAAGTCTGCTGGCTGATGAAGTCGTTGACGTGCGGCAACTGGTGCGCGAAGTGGCCGATGAAGCGCGGGCGCTGTCACTTGGGCGGCACTTGATCGAGGTCGATCTGGTGCCGGGTTTCGTGCTCGGTAGCCGCGAGGAATTGCGGAGCGCGTTTGCCAACATCGTCTCGAACGCGGTGCGATACACGCCGAGCGGCGGCACCATTGTGCTGAAGTGGCGCGAAGACGCCGGCGGTGGGCGCTTTGAAGTCAGCGACACCGGCCTGGGTATCGCTCCAGAAGACGTTCCGCGACTGAGCGAGCGGTTTTATCGAGTCGACAAAAGCCGATCGCGTGAAACCGGCGGCACTGGTCTCGGGCTGGCGATCGTCAAACACGTTCTATTGAGGCATGGCGGGTATCTGGACGTGCAATCCGAAGTCGGACACGGCAGCACGTTTGCCGCAGTTCTTCCGGCCGAAAGATTGGTTGCAAAAAGCGAAACGAGCGTCGCTGTTGTATAGCGTCGAGTCCAAAGCGCGATGCTATTATTCCTCGCCCTCGGGGTGTAGCGCAGTCTGGTAGCGCGCCTGCTTTGGGAGCAGGATGTCGGGAGTTCGAATCTCTCCACCCCGACCATGGCGCCTGCTTCAGTACCGGATCTGCCCGTAGCTCAGCTGGATAGAGCACCAGCCTTCTAAGCTGGGGGTCACAGGTTCGAGTCCTGTCGGGCAGGCCAGAGTGACGTCGTGCCGTACACGGTGGCTGTAGCTCAATGGTTAGAGTCCTGGCTTGTGAAGCCAGTTGTTGCGGGTTCGAGTCCCGTCAGCCACCCCTCCACTATTAGCGCGCATCGAAGATGCCGCCACGTCGATCAACGCGGCGGGTCGATCACCGGCGACTCGCGTCCCGGGTCTTTAACCGGCGGCTCTTCCGGCGTCGGGTCGTGTAGCGGTTCGGGCTCCGGGTCGTTGAATGGCGGCACCTCTGCCGGAGATATCTCCGGCTCGACAACGGGTACGTCTCGGTCTGGATCGTCGTTCGGCGGCTCCTTGACCGGCGGCTCAACCGGCTCGTCGATACGCGGCGGAATTACCGGCAGTTCCGGAATGACAGGAACGGGAAGCACCATTGATCGTCCTCGAACAGTTCTCCGCGTCAAGCCTGACGCCGTCGCATTTCGTACGCCGGCACTCGCATCATTTGCCGGTACTTGGTAACCGTCCGGCGCGCTACCTGCAAGCCTTGGCGCGCTAGAAGCCGTGCGATGTGCGCGTCGGACAACGGATCCTTCGCGTTTTCTTCGTGAATCATGTCCTTGATCGCGCCTCTTATTGCAGTGGCCGAACAGGTCCCGCCACTGGTGGTAGCCAACGCGCGCGAAAAAAAGTATTTAAGCTCAAAGACTCCGAGCGGGGTTGCCATGTATTTGTTGTTCGTAACACGTGACACCGTGGACTCGTGCAATCCGAGCTCATCGGCAATCTGGCGCAGGCCCAACGGCTTCATCGCAAGCTCGCCGTAATCCAGAAAATGGCACTGGTGTCGAACGATCGCCTGCGCTACCCGCAGAATCGTTGCAAACCTCTGCTCGACGTTACGCACGGTCCAGCGTGCTTCCTGCAGTTGTGCCGCGAGATCGGAATGACGCGCATCGCGATGGTTTTGAAACAGATCCGCGTACATCCGATTCAACCGTACCTTCGGAACCACTGATGGGTTGAGCATCACTGTCCAAGTACCCCGAACCTTGCGCACGACCACGTCGGGCGTAACGAAACGCGTATTCGCCGTGCCGAAGCGCCAGCCTGGCCTTGGCTGAAGTCGCCGGATGCAATCGGCCGCCTGAGAAACGAGATGTTCGGCAACTCCAAGCGAGCGTGCGAGTCCGGCGACATCGCGCATTGCAAGCCGGTCCAGGTAATCGGTGACGATTCGCTGCGCCAGCCGGTGAACCGCGACCTTGGATGGATCGCTGTCCTCGCGTAACTGCAACAGCAAACACTCGCGCAGATCGCGGGCGCCAACGCCTGCCGGTTCAAGCGATTGCACAAGTTTCAGTGCGATCGCCATTTCGTCATCATCGGGCGCAGGATCGAGACCCGATAGCACCTTCAACTCCCCGAGATCCATTCGCAGAAAGCCGTCGTCGTCCAAACCGTGGATTAAGGTGGTTATCAAAGTGCGATCACGCGTGGACGATGTGAGGCACTTTGATTGCGCGAGTAAATGATCGCGCAGGGATTGATCGGCCGGTGTGATGTCGGAGAAATCGAAATCGCGATCGCCGCCACTGTTACGTTGATTTGTTCCGTACTGCGCCCAGCCATCGCCTTCCCACGCCGTATCCACCGGCGCGTCCGCCGCACCGTCGGCACTGGTAGCGACTATCGGCGCCTCGAGCGCGGAGGATTCCTCGGCTCCTGCCGCCGGCACTGCAACGCCGGGATCTCCTACCGCTTCATCGCATTCCAGAAACGGGTTGCTGCCCATCGCCTGGTTGACCTCAAGCGCGAAATCGAGCGACGAGAGCTGCAGCAGACGCACCGCTTGCTGCAACCGTGGCGTTAATGTTTGGTGCTGGCGTTGCTCGTGTCGAATTACCGGTGCATTCATTGAGAACAATGACCTTCTGCAGCCTTTAATGGCTAACTATCTATCCGTTGGCTAACAATCCGCAATTGGGATGAAAAGCGCACCTGCGAGTGAAGAGTGGACTCGCCCGGCAATACGTTTTTTTTCGCCCCTCAGCACTGATCAACGATCCCCATTGCCGACTACGGCAAAGCAAGTGTCATGCCGTGAAAAATCACGTCAGTGCGAGTGGCGAGGCTGCCTGCGTGCATTTTCTACAGCGCGCGACAGCAGCACTGCGGTTAGCCGTGCGCGCCGTCACGTGAAATCGCTGCTCATTAACTGCGGTACGAACCTTGCTTAGCTCACCAGCGCAACGTCACCTACGCTTGCGATTTGCTAGGCCCTACTTCTCAGGATGTACACAAATTTATGCGGGCTGCGAATGCCTATGCGGCTCGCAAGGATCATGCGGAGGACAGTAACGAGTTATTCGAATCGTTCTGGATTGGCGGATTCGAGGGCGCGGATCACGTAAACGGCTCGGGGCAGCCGCTCGACCCCGGTGCAGCAACGGGGCATATCGATCAAGCCGATCACGATTACGAATTTCTTCGTAGAGTCGGCATACGCGTCGTGCGAGAGTCGCTTGGGTGGCGGTTGACGGAAACCGCGAACGGCTTCGATTTTACTCGCCTGCACCGTTTGATCGGCGCCGCGCAACGAAGCGGTACGCAAATCCTGTGGACTCTGTCGCACTATGGGGTTCCGCCGGACGTCGATTATCTTGACGAAGGCTTCGTTGAACGGTTCGCGCGTTTTGCAGAGGCAGCCGCGCGCGAAATCAAGCGGTTAAGCGGCGATTCGGGTCCCGCGCCGATTTACACACCTGTTAACGAAATCAATTTTGTGTCTTACGCCGTCGCAGAGACGGGTCTTATGTTCCCTCACTGTGGGGATCCTGCTGCGCAGTCGCTTGGGTACCAGATCAAGCGACGCCTGGTGCGAGCCAGTCTGGCCGCGACCCAGGCGATTCGGCGCGTCGAGCCGCGCGCCCGCATGATGATCGTTGATCCCCTCGTGCATGTCATCGCGCCCGATGATTCGCCCGAGCTTGCAAGGGAGGCAGCGCTGGTGCAGGAATACCAATGGCAATCCTGGGACATGATTACCGGCCGTATGGACCCGGAGCTTGGCGGGAACATTGCCGCACTCGACATCGTCGGCGTCAACCATTATCACAGCAGTCAATGGGAGGTTGGAACCGGGCATCGGCTGCAGTGGCATTTGCGGGATTCGCGCCGTGCGCCGCTGTCGTCGTTGTTGGCGAGTGCGCACGAGCGATTCCACTGTCCGATAGCGGTCACTGAAACCAGCCACGTCGGTTGCGGGCGTGCGCAATGGTTTGACGAAATGGCAGCCGAAGTGCTGCGGGCGCGTCGGCGCGGAGTACCGGTTGAGGGGTTTTGCCTCTACCCCATTGTTGATCGATGCGACTGGGAAGCGCCGGCGCACTGGCACAACAGTGGGCTGTGGGATGTTCCGATCGATTCGAACAGGTCGTCCGCGAATCCGCGTAGCCGGCTTCTGAATTTTTCGTACGCGCGAGCATTAAGACGCTGGCAACGCCGTTTTTCAGCTTCACCTACCAATAAGAAAGCTTCCATGCAAACACTGATCGTCTTCTCGCATTTGCGCTGGGATTTTGTATATCAGCGCCCGCAACACTTGCTTTCACGGCTCGCGCAGCATTACCGGATCCTGTTTTTTGAGGAGCCGGTGCGCGGCAAGTTGACTCCGTTCCTTGAACGGTTTGCGCCGTGTTCGAACGTCGAAGTGTTGCGGCCACATACGACAGCGCAGGCCACGGGTTTTCATGACGATCAGTTGCCTGAACTAAAGCCACTGCTCGCCGAGTACTTGCGGGACTTTTCGATTACCGATTACCTGGTGTGGTTCTACACCCCGATGGCGTTGCCGCTGCTTGCGGAACTCGCTCCGCAGGCGGTCATTTACGATTGTATGGACGAGTTATCGGCCTTTAAGGATGCGCCACGTCAAATGGTCCAGCGTGAAACGGCGCTGATGAAACGCGCACAGCTCGTGCTCACTGGCGGGCCAAGTTTGTACGAAGTCAAGCGTGCGTTGCACGGCAACGTGCGCTGCTTTCCCAGTGCCGTCGACGCTGAACACTATTCACCGGGCAACTTGCAAAGTAAACAGCGGCGCGAGCGGCAGGGAAATGCCGATCAGCTACAGGCGGCGATCGGCCGCCCGCGGCTCGGCTTCTTCGGTGTGGTCGACGAGCGCTTCGACGTGGAATTGATTGCGGCAGTTGCCGATGCCGAACCGACGTGGAATGTCGTCATCGTGGGCCCTGTGGTGAAAATAGACTCGCAACTGCTGCCGAAGCGAGCCAATATCCATTGGCTCGGGCAACAGCCTTATGAGCTGCTACCGCACTTGGTGGCGCAGTGGGATGTATGCCTGCTGCCGTTTGCGCGCAATGCGTCAACGCGATTCATCAGCCCGACGAAAACCCTCGAATACATGGCGGCCGAGAAACCGATCGTCAGTGCACCGATTCATGACGTCGTGAGCCTGTACGGAGACTCGGTCGCGATTGCCGCGACTCCGTCCGAATTCATTGCGGCGTGCGAGGCGGCGCTGTCGGAAAGTGAGGAACAACGCCTACTTCGAATCGACCGTATGCAGCAGCACGTTGCCGCGCTGACGTGGCAGCGCACCGCTCGTGCGATTCGCAGTGAGATCGACGCCCTTTCACGGCGATCGAACGGGGCGAACGACGCGGGCATCGACATCGGTTCGGCGCTGGTGCGAACCCCCGCTTTCGCAGATGCAGCGCATGTGACGCCGGTGGACCGCGCAAAGCTCGAAACTTCTGTACGGACCTTAATCGTGGGTGCAGGTCCAACCGGACTGGCGGCCGCGTACCACCTCGGCGCCGGCTCGCTGCTAGTCGAACGCGAAGCAACCGTTGGTGGATGGTGCCGATCGATCGTCGACAATGGATTCACGTTCGATCATGCTGGGCACATCATGTTCTCGAACGATCCGTACGTGCTGTCGTTGTACGAGACACTGCTTGGCGATAACGTGCATTGGCAGAATCGCGAGGCCTGGATTTTCAGCAAAGACGTTTACACGCGTTATCCGTTTCAGGGGTCGCTTTACGGTCTGCCGCCTAAGGTACTGAAGGAATGCATCATGGGCGCAATCGAGGCACGCTTTGGCCCATCGAATGACAGGAAGGATGCTAAAGGAGACGATGCGCGCAAGCCGGTTGGCACCGTGGCACCGGCGAACTTCCTAGAGTTTATTCACAAAGTTTGGGGCGGCGGGATCGCCAAGCACTTTGCGATTCCATATAACCGCAAGCTGTGGGCGGTTCCGCTCGAAACGATGGAGACTTCCTGGCTTGGTGGTCGCGTCCCGTTGCCCGACCTCGAGCAGATGATCGAGGGGGCGCTGCAGCCAACGCCGGCGCCAATGGGCCCCAACGCGCGCTTTGGCTATCCGCTGCGTGGCGGATTTCAGGCTCTGATGGATGGGTTTTTACCGCATCTTGCCGGCACGCTGATGTTGAACACGTCGGTGACGAGTGTTTCACCCAAGCGGCGCGTGGCAATACTGTCAGACGGCCGCAAGGTTCATTACGACTCGCTGATCAGCACGATGCCGCTGCCGGCGTTGATTAGCGCGTGCGGTGACGAGGCGCCGGCTGAGATTCGTGTGGCTGCGCGCGCGCTGCGCTACGTGTCCGTGCGATGCGTGAATTTCGGCATCGCGCGTGAAAATGTGACCGACAAACATTGGATCTACTACCCCGAAGACACGGTGTTTCATCGCATCTTCGTGCAGGGCAACGCGAGCCCTCATTGCAACGCGCCGGGGGGATTCGGATTCACATGCGAGATCACATACGCGCCTTCGAAGCCGCTGCCGGTTGACGGTGCGCAGCTAGTCGAACTGGCGCGCCAGGATTGCGTGCGGGTCGGAATGCTGCGCGATGACGACGTCATCCTCGCTGCCAACCAGGTCGACATGCCTTGTGCGTATGTGGTGTACGACCACGCGCGCCATGCCAATGTCGAGCTCATTCGCAAATGGTTGTCGTCGTTCGGTATCACACTGGCGGGCCGCTACAGCGAATGGGAGTACTACAACTCCGATCATGCGTTCATCGCCGGCAAACGAGCAGGTGACTCAGTCATCGAGGCGGAGGCAGCACAACGCTTGGCACCCGCGGTGGAGGTGCCCGGGTTACTTCAAGCGAGTTGACGAACCAAGGCGATTATCGACGCGCATTTGCACTGCATCGGCCGCGAGCGCACGGGTGAAGTGCTCGAAGCATGATGCGGCGGCGATGACGCAGGAGCGCTGCTCGCGCCTTTTATCAGGGATGGCTACTGCCTTGATAACGCTGAACAGCGGTTTCGACTTCGCGCAAGACCGTGTGCCATGGCTGCATCAGGCAGCCTGACTGATGCGTTCAAGCGAAATGCTGCGTGCCGACGTATTGCATAAGTTACAGGCACGCATGTTGCATAAGTTATGTTTGCGCACGAATTGTCAGGGTTCGGGCGCGCTTGTTCACAAACTAATGAGGGATAAAAAATGAGGAACGTACTAGTTGCTGCCATGGTTGCGCTTGCGGCCGTTTACAGCTCGGGTTGCTCCGTGGCAAGCGGCCAGCGGTCAGTGGGCGATGTGGTCGATGATTCAACCATAACGACACGCGTAAAAGCACGCTTTGTCGAGGACAAGATTGTCGCCGCCACCCGCATCAGTGTCGAAACGCTTAAAGGCGTAGTTCAGTTGTCGGGCTTTGCGGTGAGTGAAGCAGAGCGCCTACGCGCCGCGCAGATCGCCGCTTCGGTGCCAGGCGTAAAGCAGGTACAAAACGGGGTCACCGTTCGTCCCGCAACCTAACCGCTTGTGATTTTCGGGCCTGCGACCTCGCGGGCCCGAAGACGCCGCGAGTTGAGTAAGACACGGACTCGTATGCCGCACGCCCTTATAGTCGACGACGATGCCGATGCGCGCGAGCTTTTGGCGCATATCGCTCAGCAGGAAGGTTTCACCGTCGCTGCTGCCGAATCGCTGCGCGCGGCGCGCATGCAGTTGGTCGTGCGACAGCCTGACGTCCTTTTGACTGATCTGCAGCTACCTGACGGTAACGGAATGGATCTCGTTAGTGACCTTGGGCGGCCAGGCGAAACAGAGATTATCGTGGTCACGGGCCACGCTTCCGTCGACAGTGCGGTGGAAGCACTGCGCGTTGGAGCGACTGACTATCTGACCAAGCCGATCGAGGTTGAGCGCCTTTCAAATATGTTGCGCCGGCAACCGCGCACAGTCGATTTAAAACACGAGATAGGCGAACTCAGGGACGAGTTGCGCAAGGCGGGTCGCTTTGGTCACCTGCATGGAGCGTCGCCGCTGATGCAGGCGCTGTACGACAAAATCGCGCGCGTATCGCCGACATCTGCGACGGTGCTCTTAATCGGCGAAAGCGGTACCGGCAAAGAGCTCGCCGCGCGAACGATTCACGATTTATCCAGGCGCAGGCGCGCGCCGTTTCTGGCTCTAAATTGCCGAGCGATTCCGCCGATTTCGATCGAGGGTGAGCTGTTTGGTAGCGGCAGCACGGCCGCGGACGGGCAGCATCATCAAAAAGGGATTTTCGAGAGAGCGACCGGCGGCACCATCCTGCTCGACGAAATTACCGAAATGTCGCTCGCGCTTCAGGTTAAGTTACTGCGCGTACTTGAAACCGGGACTTACCTCAGCGTTGGCGCCACAAAACCGATCGCGACCGACGTACGCATCATTGCGGCGACCAGCGAGCAGCCAGGAAATGCGGTAGCCGACGGCAAGTTTCGGGAAGATCTTTATCACCGGTTAAACGTGTTTCCTATTCACTTACCGCCCCTGCGCGAGCGAGAAAACGATCTGGAGATGCTGGCTCAGCTGTTTCTCGATGAACTCAATGCGACTGAGCATTCATCTAAACGCTTTACCGCCACAGCAATCAACGCGCTTTATCAGCATGCGTGGCCGGGCAATGTGCGCGAGCTTCAAAACCATGTGCAGCGCGCTCACATTCTTGCTGACAGTTTGATCGACGACATTTCACCGCCAGACGCGGCAAACTTCAACGTGGGTGAGGATGACGTGATCACGGTGCGGATCGGCACCCCGCTTGATGAGATCGAGCAGCGAGTGACGATGGCAACTCTGGCGCGCTGCGGCAATGTAAAGAAAAAGGCGGCAGAAATTCTCGGCATCAGCCTGAAAACGCTCTACAACCGGCTTGAAGGCTATACACAACGTGCGCGCGACGGTGCTGAGCGCATTACCGAGACCGTATAGGCGGGTTCCGCAAGCACTCTCCACGCTGTAATTTGCCAATACGATGGCAGCGACTTCCGGGGCAACGATCGAGCGCCTGCGCGCGCCGCTGGCCCAAGGTTATTGCTTTTGTTGCGCTCACTTTCTTGTTGGAGCGCGCGCGCGAAGTGGTGCTGCCAGTTGCGATCGCCATCGTTCTGACGTTTTTGCTCGCTCCTCTGGCGCGTGCGTTGCGCAATCGCGGATTAAATGACGCGCTAAGCGCGGCTATAGTGGTTTTCGGGTTGCTGTTCGTGTTGGGCTTGCTCGGCAGCCGCTTGCTGGTGCCAGCAAGCGCTTGGATCGCGCGCGCTCCGCCGT
>JACCZX010000078.1 GCA_013695705.1 Burkholderiaceae bacterium
GTCGACGTCCTGCCGGCGATCCACGAGGTCGAGCCCGATCTCGTGGTGCTGGACCTGCAGATCGGCAACATGGGCGGCATGGCGGCGTGCATGGAGATCCGCCACGACGAGACCGCGGAGCGGATCCCGATCACCGCCGTGCTCATGCTCCTCGACCGGGCCGCCGACGTGTTCCTGGCCCGTCGCTGCGACGCCGACGGCTGGCTCATCAAGCCCCTCGACGCCTTTCGCCTGCGGAAGGCCGCCGCCACCCTGCTGGACGGCTATTCGTTCTTCGAGGGCGTCGACCCCGACACCGACCTGGCCACGGCCGTAGGTGTCATCAAGGCCTGACGGAGGCCTGGCCGAGGCACGAACGAGGGCCCGGCGAATCGGCGTTCCCACCCCGAACGCAGCTGCGGCGAGGCGGCGGCGGGGCTGTGGTCCAACGCATTCGGCGCCGGCGCCACCGTGGGCTAGATTGACGGCCCGTTCGGGCCCCGGCCCGAGCACACCAAGGCCGGATCTCACCGGCATCAGCAAACGGGGTGTAGCGCAGCTTGGTAGCGCGCTTCGTTCGGGACGAAGAGGTCGTGGGTTCGAATCCCGCCACCCCGACTGCGACGCCTGACCTGTTTCCGCAGGTCAGGCGTCTTTGGTTTTCCGCCGATGACCGTCTCAGGACACGCGTAGGAATCATCATGTCGCGGGATCGCGCCGCCAGCCGGTCTGCCGAATCGACTGCCCGGTCCCACCGCGCTCCGTGGTCGATCGTGAGGGGCGTCCGCAGCGAATGGGACTGCGACCGGCCGCGAGATCATCAACGAGATCGCCGATCCAAACTCGAACCCCCAGAGCCAAGCACGAGGCGGCGGTCCGGCATCCGTCGGTCTGCCCCGTCCGCCCGCCGTTGTTATCACGCGCTCGACACTGTGATCAGGGAGGTCGGTGGGGTCTGGCGACTGTCAACGACCCGCCGGAAGACGTGTTGCGGGACTTCCAGGCGAGATGGGGGCCTCGACGGTCGTGCGAGCAAACCCAATCGGGGTGGTGTACGTCTCTACGTAGATGAGCACCGACACGACTGCGGTTGCAGAGGTCGAAACATTGATCCGGGGTGACTACCTCCGGTTGGTGCGAGCGGTCGCGCTCATGTGCGGCTCGGCGGCCGTTGCAGAGGACGCGACCCAGGAAGCGCTCACGCGGGCGTGGCAGCGGGCGGCGGCGGGAGAACGGATCAGGAATCTGCCCGGATGGGTCGTGGTGGTGGCTGCGAACGAAGCTCGCTCGGTGGTGCGTCGTGGTGCCGCGGAGGGCCGAGCCGCCGAGCGGTTGGCTGCTCGGATGGTGAGTCCCGCTGATCTGTCGGTGGGCGTCGAGATGCGCGACTTGCGCGAGGCCGTTGTGGCACTGCCAGACCGTCAGCGTGAAGTTGTTGTTCTCCACTATTTCCACGGGGACCCCGTTGCCGACATCGCGCTGCTGCTCGACATCTCCGAAGGCGGAGTGAAGAACGCGCTGTTCAAGGCCAGAGCGTCGCTTGCGCAGGCCCTCGGCGCGACGAAGGAGGTCGGCCTGTGACGGACATCGACGAGGTGGGTCGCGTCATCCGTGATGGCCTGGAAGCCCTCGCTGCGATCGAGGTGCCGGCGGACTCGGTGACTGCCCCGGACGCCGTGCTGGCCCGCGTGCAGCAGCGCCCACGCAGCCGGCACTTGCCTCTGTTGGCCGCGGCCGCAATGTTCGTTCTCGTGGTGGCGGGAAGCCTCGTATGGCGATCGGCGAGCCGACTCGACGGGGATCACAATCGGGGCTCTGGGACCGTCACCGAGATGCCGGTACACGCACCCGACTCGTCCGAATCCACGCAAGTCCAGGCGCCGTCGCGTGACGCGCGCCCGGCGTGGGCGGCAACGCTGCAACCCGGTTGGCACGAGCTCACACCGCCCCCAGCCGCCATGGTCTCGGCGGCGCAGCCAGCAAACGAGACCGTCGTGGTCGACGGCGGTGACCGAGTGTTCGTATGGACCGTTGCCAAGCCCGGTGCGGCGGTGGCAGCGCCCGTCAACAGCCCCAGTCCCAGCTCCGTTCACGTGCTCGATCCGGCGACGGGCCTGTGGAGCGACCTCGGCGACCCGAAAGCCTCGGCAACCGGGCCCCGCGGCGGTGTCTGGACCGGCGAAACCCTCCTGCTGTGGTCAGCCGACGGT
>JACCZX010000091.1 GCA_013695705.1 Burkholderiaceae bacterium
GCTCATGACTGCACCTTGACGGCATCGAACGCGCAAGCGGCGTCGTGCTCGTTTCTAGCCACGATTGAGGCGTGGATTGCGTTGGCTGCTCGCACGCGAACGATAACGAAGTCATCGTTGGTGGCGGTGCGGGCATTGATTCCCTTCGGGAGAAGGGTGACTTCGTACATCGAACCGCCGCGGCCGGCGGGTATGCTTGACTCGCTCATGCTCGACTCCTTAGAAGTCGGGTGGGAGAAGCCCTGCCGCGACGGATTACAGTCCGCGCGCGGTGGGCACCAAGTCAATGCAGGTTGAGTACGCTAGATTGTGGGTCAGGAGAGGGAATGTTCTGGAAACCCGCGCCGTTACTACGTTAGCGGCGGACACCACCTCCGCCAGCCCGCATCGTGAAGATTGCCACCTTCAATATCAATAACGTCAATCGACGGCTTGCGAATCTGCTGACCTGGCTCGCTGCTGCAAAGCCCGACGTCGTCTGCTTGCAGGAATTGAAAGCTGCCGATGCTGCGTTTCCAGTGGCTGCGATTGCAGCGGCGGGATACGGCGCCGCGTGGTGCGGCGAGCGCAACTGGAACGGCGTCGCAATCCTTGCCCGCGATGCCGAGCCGGTGGTTACGCAGCGCAGTCTTCCCGGCGACGCTAATGATTTTCAAAGCCGTTACATCGAAGCCGCGATTGACGGCGTGCTGATCGCTTCGATATATGCGCCCAACGGCAATCCGCAGCCCGGTCCGAAGTTCGATTACAAACTTGCGTGGCTCGATCGCCTGCAGGCACATGCGCAGGGACTGTGGAACGCCGGCGTACCGGTGATCATTGCCGGCGACTACAACGTGGTGCCGACGCCGTTCGACATCTATCCGAGCAAATCGTGGGACGACGACGCGCTGCTGCAACCCGAAAGCCGCGAGCGATTCAAGCGATTGCTCGATCAAGGCTGGATCGACGCGGTTCGCGCGCTGCATCCGTCGCAGCCGATGTTCACGTTCTGGGACTACAAGCGCGGGCGCTGGGGGCGCGATGCCGGACTGCGCATCGATCAACTGCTGCTGAGCGCTGCGTTGTCAGAACTCGTTACCGATGCCGGCGTCGATAAAGCCGTGCGCGGTGAGCCCGGTGCGAGCGATCATGCGCCGGTCTGGGTCACTCTGCGGTCAGCGAAAAAAGCCAAACGCGGCGGCACGGCGAAGTTATGACGCCGCGCTTATCACTGCGCAGTCTCAGCAAGCGCTATTCGTCGACCGTTGCCGCCGACGCAGTTTCGCTTGACGTGACGCCCGGGGAGATCGTCGCGCTGCTCGGCGAAAACGGCGCGGGCAAGAGCACGTTGATGAAGATGGCCTATGGCATTACACACCCCGACAGCGGCTCAATTGCCGTCGACGGCGCCGTCGTTGAAATCGAAAATCCGAAACGCGCACGTTCGTTGGGTATCGCAATGGTGTTTCAGCAATTCGTTTTATTTGATGCATTGAGCGTGCTTGACAATGTTGCACTCGGTCTGCCGCCGGCGCCGATGGCGGCGATCCAACAGCGTCTGCTGCAGCTTGCGAGCCGCTATCGGTTGCCACTTGATCCATCGCTGCGCGTACACGATTTATCGGTCGGCGAGCGGCAACGCATTGAAATTTTGCGCGCGCTCATGAGTACGCCGCGCGTTCTGATTCTCGACGAGCCGACGTCGGTGTTGACGCCGCAGGCAGTCGATGTTTTATTCGACACGCTGCGACAGTTGGCGGTCGATGGAGTGAGCGTTATCTTCATCAGCCACAAGCTGCACGAGATCCGACGGCTGGCAACGCGCTGCGTCGTGATGCGTGCAGGGAAGATTGTCGCGGAAGTCGACCCGCGCGTTCAATCGGAGACCGAGCTGGCGCGGCTGATGCTGGGCGTCGAGCCATCACCGCCTGATACTCAAAGAACACCGGCCAACGAGGTGGCGCTAACGGTGTCACGGCTTTCCGTCGTTAACTCTGACGAACACTGCGGCCTCAGCAACGTGTCGTTCGAAGTGCGAAGCGGTGAGATCGTCGGCATCGCGGGCGTCTCGGGCAACGGACAAGGTGCGTTAATGGCAGCAGTGTCCGGTGAAATTCGTGTTGCATCAAGCAGTGTGAGGTTGTTCGGCCTGTCGGTAGGTGCCTTAGGCACGGCCGAGCGCAGGCAGCTCGGACTGCGCTACGTCCCGGAGCAGCGCCTTGGTCACGGCGCGGTGGCGGGAATGTCGCTCGCAGAAAACGTTTGCTTGACCAGCGCTTCGATAAAGGCGTTTGATTTGCTAGACGCCAATGCGGCGCGCGCCGCAGCGCAACGCATTGTCGAGCGCTTCGACGTTAAAACAACTGCGCCGACGCAAAAAGTCGAGACGCTATCGGGCGGTAATTTACAAAAGTACATCGTCGGACGCGAAGTGTTGCAGGCGCCGCGCGTGCTGCTGATCAATCAACCCACCTGGGGTGTCGATGCAGGCTCAGCAGCATCGATTCGCAATGAACTATTGAAACTCCGCGCGTCAGGCTGCGCGATCGTGCTCCTATCCGAGGAGCTTGACGAGTTGTATCAACTCGCTGATCGATTGCTCGTGATGGCTGACGGCCGCATGTCGCCTGCGAGCGAGCCGCATCTGATCAGCAGCGCAGAGCTGGGTCGCTGGATGGCGGGCTCGTGGCCCGCGCACGCAAACGCGGATATGACACACGCTGCATGACTTTCTGATGCTTATACCGCGCGAGCATGCCTCGCGAACCTGGCTATGGCTTTCGCCAATCGTCGCCATTGCGCTGACGCTGCTCGCCGGTGCGGTGCTGTTCGCATTGATGGGCACGAGTCCGCTCAATGGCCTGCACATATTCATGATCGAGCCTCTGTCGAGCATGCGTGGCTGGACCGAGTTGGCGCTTAAGGCCACGCCGCTGATTCTATGCGGTGTGGGTCTTGCGGTTTGCTTTCGCGCCAACGTTTGGAACATCGGCGCAGAAGGTCAACTAATCGCCGGCGCAATCGCCGGTGGTGGGATCGCACTGCTCGCGACCGCCGATACCCCGCGCGTCTGGTTCGGATTTGTGCTGCTCGCTGCCGCGGCCGGCGGCGCTCTCTGGGCTTCGATAACCGCGTGGCTGCGCGATCGCTTTCACGCCAACGAAATCCTGACGAGCCTGATGCTGGTCTACGTCGCGCAGCAATTACTTTCGTGGCTGGTGCAGGGTCCGTGGCGCGACCCGCTCGGCTACGGTTTTCCGCAGACCGAATTGTTTGCGGGCGCAGCGCGCGCGCCGCTTCTGCTCGAAGGGACGCGGCTCAATATCGGAAGTGTGCTTGCATTACTAGCGGCCTTCGCGATCTGGATTTTGCTTGCGCGCACCGTGATCGGCTATCAACTCAAGGTAATTGGGCTGGCGCCGATCGCTGCGCGCTACGCGGGATTTTCCAGCCGCCGCTCGTTGTGGATTGCATTGTTGATTTCGGGCTCTCTGGCGGGTGTGGCGGGTGGACTCGAGGTGGTCGGGCCTATCGGGCAATTGACTTCGAGCATTTCACCCGGCTACGGTTTCGCCGCCATCATCGTTGCATTTGTCGGACGCCTGCATCCGCTCGGCATCGTGCTCGCCTCGCTGATCATGGCGCTGTTTTACATTGGCGGCGAGCTTGCGCAATCAAGACTGGGCTTGCCTTCTGCATTGACCGGCGTTTTCCAGGGCCTGCTGCTGTTTTTTCTGCTGGCGTGCGACACCTTCGTCAATCATCGCGTGCAGTTTCGCCGCGGGGTGCCAACGTAATGGAAGCGATCGGAACGCTGATTGCATTCACGATGAATGCGGGTACTCCGCTGCTGCTCGCCGCAATCGGGATCTTGATCAACGAGCGCAGCGGCGTCGTCAACCTTGGCACCGAAGGCATGATGCTGGTCGCCGCGGTGGTCGGCTTCGCGGTGACGCTGAACACAGGTCATTACGTTGCTGGATTGGTCGCGGGCGGCTTCGCTGGCGTCCTGATGGCGATGCTGTTCGCTGCACTGGTGATCGGCCTTCGCGCCAATCAGTTTGCAGCCGGCTTGGCGTTGGCGCTGTTCGGCGCCGGGGTCTCGGCGTTCATCGGGCTTGCTCTGCAGGGCGAGCCATTGCCGACGCGGAGCCCCGATGGCGTGCCGGTTTTGCGCGATCTTCCGATCGTGGGTCCAGCACTGTTCGCACACCATTGGCTTGTTTATTTTGCGCTTGTGCTGACGTTTGCAGTGAGCTGGTTTCTGTCCCGAACGCGCGGCGGATTGATACTGCGCGCAGTGGGCGCATCGCCGGAATCGGCCCACGCACTCGGTCATCCAGTGCTGCGCGTTCGATGCTTGGCGTTGGCGTTCGGCGGCGCTTGTGCCGGGCTGGCCGGCGCTTACATGTCGACGATTTACACACCGCTGTGGTCGGACGGGCTGGTGGCAGGACGCGGTTGGATCGCGCTTGCGCTGGTTACGTTTGCGACGTGGCGGCCGGGGCGCGTTTTGCTTGGGGCGTATCTGTTCGGCGGCGTGACGATGCTGCAGTTCTATCTGCAGGCGCAGGGAGTCGAAGTCGCGACGCAATGGTTGGCGATGACGCCGTACGTTGCAACCATTGTTGTGCTTGTGCTGATCTCGCGCAACCCGCGCTGGATTCGCTTGAACATGCCTGCTTCTCTGGGAAAGTCGTTCAGTCCAAACGTCTAGGCAGCTAGACTTCGCAGCACTGCTATTCAGGAACTGACGATGCACGCGCTTGGAAAGCTGATTGCGTTGACGGCCATGATTGCAATGGCAGGCGGTTGCGGCAAGAAAGAAGAGAGTGTGCCGAAACCGGAGCCCGTCAAACCGGCCGCTGCCGCGCAGCCGCCGTTGAAAGTAGGCTTTGTCTACGTCAGCCCGGTCGGTGATGCCGGATGGACTGCGCAGCACAACGCCGGTCGAGAGCAAATGGCGAAGGCGCTCGGGCCGCGTGTCAGCACTACGCTGGTCGAGAAAGTTCCCGAAGGCGCTGACGCCGAACGAGTGATTCGTGATCTGGCACAGCAGGGACACAAACTTATTTTCACGACGTCGTTCGGCTACATGAATCCGACGCTCAAGGTTGCCGATGAATTCAAGGGTGTGAACTTCGAACACGCGACCGGTTACAAGACAGCGCCCAATGTAAATACATACAACGCTCGCTTTTACGAAGGGCGGTATCTGGCGGGAATGATTGCTGGCCGCATGAGCAAGACCGGCACACTGGGCTACGTCGCCGCGTTTCCGATTCCTGAGGTTCTACAGGGTATCAACGCGTTCGTGCTCGGTGCGCGTGCGGTGAATCCAAAAGTGCAATTGCGAGTGGTGTGGATCAGCACGTGGTACGACCCGGGCAAAGAGCGCGACGCTGCTAATACGCTGATGGGGCAGGGCGCCGATGTAATTACACATCACACCGATTCGACAGCGGTAGTCGCAGCAGCCGAAGAGAAAAAGAAAATGGCGGTTGCGTATCACTCCAACATGGCGAAGTTCGGACCGACTGCGCAACTGGTTGCGGTGACGCACCACTGGGGCAATTACTACACGCACCGCGCGCAGGCGGCACTCGACAACACGTGGAAAGTAGCGCCTGTATGGGGCGGCATTTCCGAGGGCTTCATCAAGCTTGAAGGGTATTCGGACAAATTGCCAAAGGAATTGGTCGAAGCAGTCAAAGCGCGCGAAAGCGAATTGATGAGCGGAAAATTCCATCCGTTTACCGGTCCGATCAAAAGCCAGGACGGGAAAGAAATTTTGGCGTCAGGCCCAATGAGCAACGATCAGTTGCAGGCGATGAATTACTACGTTGAAGGCGTAATAGGTAAAGTGCCGGTCGGGGGAAATTAGTTGGTGGTGATTCAGTAGCAGCAGCGGCTGACGCAGCTGCGCCGCCTACGTCGTCGGGCACTTCGTGCCTTCTCTGCGGTACTCGCCGAGGCGCCGGGCCCGTAAACTCGCTGCGCTCAAACAACGGGCCCGAAAGCCTGCGCCCCGGCTCCGTTCCTCGACGACGACTTAAAGGCGGCGCATCTGCACCAGCCGCTGCTGTCGCACGACATTGCTCGCACGAAGGTGTTTTTTTTCTTTCTTTTTACCCCACCATAAGAAAGCGCTCTCGGCGCAAGCGTTTGGCGTAGCGGCGCTGCCATTCGAGTCGTCGTCGAGGAACGGAGCGCCAGCGGGTCCTTAAGGGCCTGCCTGTCTGAGCGCAGCGAGTTTGCAGGCCCGCCGCTGGCGTGAGTACCGCAGAGCAGTCGCGAAGCGACCGACGACTCAGGCAGCGCAGCTACGCCAGACGCTTGCGTGCGGCTCGACGCACCGATTACCGATCACTGATACCGATCTATTTGCGAAATCACACCCCACCTGCAGTGCGATAATCCGCCGCCGATGTCTGAACCCTACACAGCCACCGTCCCGCTCGACCCGCTCGACGTGCCGGTGCCTGCGCCGCCGAAAACGATTGGCCGCTTCACGATCCTGAAC
>JACCZX010000127.1 GCA_013695705.1 Burkholderiaceae bacterium
TGTGCTCGCCCCCATCCGCCGCCAGCTTCTCCCAGTAGTGATCGATCTCCTCCTGCGACTCGCAGTTCACCACCAGCGAGACGGCGTTGGTAAAGGGAAAGCCCGGCCCGCCATTGAGGGCCACAAAGTGCTGGCCCTGCAGCTCGAACGCGATCGTCATCACCGTGCCCGCCGGCCGCGGCCCATCCTCCGGGTAACGCGTCGTCGTATGAATCTTCCCGTCCTTGAAGACCGAGAGATAAAACGCGACCGCCTCCTCCGCCTGCGTATCGAACCAAAGAAACGGCGTTATTTTTTGCATGAAGAATCATCCCTGGCGGAGTCGGATCAGGCAACCTCCGGGGGCGACCGCCAGAGGCGACGATTGCGGCGCGTAATTTTGGGCCACGCTCGCAGAAAAAGACAATAAGCGCTCTGCACGCATGCAGCGGTACAACCAACGTGTTCCCAGTGTTGCGCGGCTCTCGCGCTCTTTTCTCGAACGTAGGTTTCGCTTCACCAACAGTGCCGAAAACGGCTAACCTTCGCATTCATGGACTTCGTGCGGCGCATCCTAACGCGTGTCACTTCGGAGCACGGACTTTATGTCGCCGTTGCTGCACTCGCCTTCATGTCGTCCATCGTGCAGCTCTTTGTCGATGTCGATAGCGCGATATCTGTAAAATGGCTTCTCGCGACCATATGGATTCTACTGACGGTCATAGTTTTGCTGATCCGAGCGATAGCGGCTGCGGGGGAGAGAGAACCCGCGCCGGAAAACATTAGAATCGTTAAGTTCATCCCGGACCGACAAATTCTGCTGATCCGTGCTGGATTCGACGTTCCCATCAACTCGGTTCTATCGATATTTTTTCGAGTATAATGGGTACGAGCAGCTGCATGCCATCGGCTACGTCGAGAACATCCAGGCGAAGAACGTCGCCTCATTGCGCACTATACGTGTGTTCGAAGCGTTGCCTGATGGACTAGATTTGGGCCGGGCCGCTATCGTCAAAACAACTTTGCCGTACCGGGTCTTCGAGGAGCCACAACAATGAACAACTCTGCGAAAACATTAACTGTGCTTAAGGTGCTGGATCGTTACCGCGTAGTTGTGAACGCCGGATCCGTTGACGGAATCAACGAAGATGATCGCTTCCTGATACGAACTCGGTGAAGAACTAATCGACCCCGACACCAGTGAAAATCTTGGTCGGCTAGAGATCGTTAAGGGTACCGGCCGCCCCATTCACATTCAGGACAAGCTAACAACGATCGAGTCCACGAAACTGAAGCGTAACTCCGACCGTCGGAAGATCGTGACAAGAAGCGGCGGCCCAACCGTTCTCTCTTTCGGTTTGTCTACACCGACGACGGAGGAGATAGTGGAGCCAGTGGCGCCGACGCTCGAACCGTTCACCGAGGCAAAGGTCGGCGATCGCGCTAAACAGCTGCGTAAGTGATCGAACGCGCAGCAGCGGGTTCTCGGTCGAACCGGCTGATCCTACCGGAGCGACGACGGGGTCCGGCCCATGTTGGACGCAGATGCGCACCGGATCGCGTCGCATTCGCGAAGTCTGCTCAGACTCTTGCTATTGCCGTCACGGATCGGGTGCAAGGGCGCGGAAGGCCCCCGCGCGTTCGCGCACTGAGTCACTGCTGTCGCAGAACGAGGGAGTAGTCGATCGTGTGCGTCGTAGTTCAGCGTATCAACGTATCGCGAATCTAACGTAGCGAAGCGCCAGAACACAACGTCGATGATGCAGGCCCGCTCTCCCAGGGCGCTCGCGAGATCTTGGCACATCTCGTCCGGCGATTCATACCCTAACACTGATGAAATTCTGACGAGGTGACGATCTGGTTTAACGACGTCCATTCCGAGGTTTTTCGCGAGGTGAAGACTCGTGGCCGGACCGATGAATGAGAATCGTTGCAGGTATGGTGCGCCGTGCTTCTCGATCTGACTCCGAAGCTGCGTGAAACCTTCGGTCGCTACGGCGCCCGCAACCTCGAGAATTGCCTCTA